>JBEDJE010000378.1:1983-2610 GCA_041172985.1 Actinomycetota bacterium | reverse complement strand
CTTGATGACGGCGTAGTCGTCAGATTTATTCATCGACAAAATCGCACTGAGCAATTTCTCTGGCGGCGCCATCTTTTTTCGAGTGGCAAGATCAAGAAACATCACCAGGCTCGACACACTTGCAGCAAGTTTTCCATCTGCCCTCACAAAGCGATTGCGGAAAATAAACCGCGATCCCTCTTCGTTCATACCTGCCAACTCATTAGTAATGGTGATCTCCTCCGCAAGCCGTACTTCGGCTCGGTACTCAATCTCGTCCTTCAACACGATTGGTCCAAACCCTGCGCCGAAGAAATCCATCAGCGTGTAACCATTTGCATCAAAGAATTCCATCCGGCAATTTGCCGACAAATCCAAGTACGCCACATTTCTCATGTGGCCGTTTTGGTCCATCTCGCCCCAGCGTGTGCGCACCTTGATCTCTGACAAATTATTCTTGTCCATGCATGAAACATAATACAAAGGTTCAAATAGCATCTCAGTGTGGCAACTTTCGAGATCCGAGAACCGATGCTGATGGATGCCGAGTGGATTACGCGTGCGTGCCAAGATGCCGAAATTCAACGCTGGACTGTCGTGCCCCGTCCCTACAAACATGAACATGCTCGCGGATTTATTGATAACACC
>JBEDJE010000378.1:0-1976 GCA_041172985.1 Actinomycetota bacterium | reverse complement strand
GATTTATTGATAACACCATCAACGAAGCCCATCGCTGGGTGATTGAGCAACAAGAAACTAACGAAGCGGTTGGGGTTGTCAGTATTCACACAATTGATCCCGACACGGGAGATGCCGATGTCGGTTATTGGATTGCACCATGGGGTCGTCGACGTGCTGCCGCAGTTCATGCTCTGTATCTTGTCGAGCAGTTCGCACTCACTATCCCATCTGTCAAGTTCCTCAGCGCCCACATTGCCGAAACCAATGTTGCTTCACGTGCAACAGCAAGCCGAGCAGGTTTCGTCAATATGGGTAGCACTCCAGAACCTTGCCCAGATGGTGAAAACCTCGTTCCTGCGCTCACATACGTCAAGCACCTGACACGCTAGGTTCGCAAGCGTGAAGCGCACTTGGCCTAACGATTTCATGTGGGGCACTGGTGCCTCATCCACGCAATGCGAAGGTGCTGCACCACACTCTGACTGGATCGAGTGGGAGCGAGCCGGAAATGCACCAGCATCACTAAATGGAAATGGCTTTGGCACGCGTTATGCCAAAGACTTTGCATTGCTCAGCGAACTCGGACTCACCCATCATCGCCTTTCTATTGAGTGGGCACGCATCGAACCATCCGAAGGTGTGCATGACCAACATGCAGTTCGTCATTATCGCGACATGCTCATTGCAGCGAACAGTGCAGGCATTCAACCGTGGGTCTGTCTGCATCACTTCACGTTGCCAAAGTGGTTTACAGACCTTGGTGGATTCTTGACCGACAACAATCGGGCTAAATATTGGACCAGACATGTTGAATTCATAGCCAACACATTTGGTGATCTTGTGTTTGGGTGGCAACCCGTAAATGAAACCAATTACTACCCTGCTGCAGCGTATTTGGAATGAAACCAACTATTACCCTGCTGCTGCGTATTTAGGACGTGGCTGGTCACCAGGTCACAACGACATTGAAGAATATCGAACTGTCAGCCAGCAAATGCATCTTGCTACTGCAGAAGCAGCCGTGCGACTCAAGCAAACCGGCAAACCAGTTGCTTCCATATTTGGACTCTCCACCCTCGAACTTCTTGATGATGAACCGGCAACACTCGAATTTGCAGAACGCTTTTACAATGCCAACTGGAATACTGGTACCGGATTATTTCGTGATGGTGTCTTGCGGTTTGCCAACCGCCAGCCGATAGATCGACCAGATCTGCAAGGTTCATTCGATCTCATTGGGTTTTCTTATTACTGCGCTCACGGTGTACGAAACGGGCACATTGTCCCGTATCCCGAATCCAACAATCCATCTCCGCTCGGATACTCAATTTGGCCAGATGGCCTCGGCTTGGTGCTCGATCGTCTACATACCGAACTACCCGACACGCCTCTACTCATCGCAGAATACGGAGTGGGTGCAAGCGACGACTTAATTCGTGCTGAATATTTAAGCGCCGGACTCAACATCACACACGATGCGATTCAGCGAGGCATCGATATTCGTGGTCTCTTCCATTGGACTGCAGTCGACAACTACGAATGGCTACACGGATTTGACCTGCAATTTGGACTTATCGGCGTTGATCGCGCAATAAAACCAAGTGCAAGATTGTTGCAGCGCGAAGCGCAATAAGCAATCAACTACTGTAGAGCTAATGGAAACTGAAATTAACAAACTTCGCCGGCTCAACATCATTGCGGGATTCCTGCATCTAGCGTCCCTCATCGGTATTTTGCTGCTCTCCAATGATGCCGCACTACCTGTCAATGCCATCTATCTCACCGACGCTCCAGGTACGGGCAATTTCTCGTCACTAGTCAATCTGTTCAATATCAACATCAGTTATATGGTTGCTGCGTTTCTTGCACTCTCTGCTTTTTTTCACTTTCTCATTAGTTCAAAAGCAATGTTTCCCAAATATTCGGCAGGGCTTCGCAACAACATCAACGTTTTTCGTTGGGTTGAGTATTCGATCTCTTCATCACTCATGATC
>JBEDJE010000377.1:0-2648 GCA_041172985.1 Actinomycetota bacterium | reverse complement strand
GGCAATCAAAACCCAATAGATCTAACGCTTGACGACGTTCATCAACGTCCCAACCACCGAACGACATCCAGCCCTTACGTGGCATTGACATAAACTCACTCGCGAGTTTGCTTTGAAGAATCTCATCGTTTTTTCGTTGGTCGTAGTCGCGATACGAATCATCTAACAATTGATTGAAGTTTGAATCACCTTCACCCAATTCAGGAATCTGATCTTGTACCGCTGCAGATGCATACGAGCGCAACCAGCCTTTGGGCTCAAGAATGTGGGCATCAATGTCGACGATGCGACGGCCGGCAGCATAAGTTGAAGTCATGGTTTCCCCCTGAAGGGAAAACTACAACCAAAGTTTGCGGAAGACTAGCGAAATTTGGTGGTCTACAGAATTGCTGCGGCTGCAGCCATTGAGGCCTCGCGACGCTCAACCTGGCGACGAGCCACTTTGCCGACACGCTCGATGTACTTAAACATCGCATCACGAGCTTCTTCTGCCGCCGAGGAGAGACCTTCAACCTTGTCAATGGCCCACTGACGAAAGACGAGCGGCATGATGATCTTTTCGTGGTGAATTGCGAAGTCGTAAATGCCAACTTGAGCAATGGCCTTGGCGTGTTCGACAAATCCGGGAATTCCGATACCTGGCATCGAGAACGACGTGACCTGGCGCTTCAATGCTTCAATTGCTGCCGACGGATTCAACTCAATGAGCTTGCTCACCAAATCGCGATAAAAAAGGTGGTGACGGTTTTCATCGGTCGACAATTTCATCATCACGTTGTAACCGACAGGATCGTTCAACATGGTGCCGGTATTGCGATGTGAAATACGTGTGGCAAGTTCTTGCATGGCGACGTAGCACATGCCATCAACTGGTGAATCAGGTTCGGGCACGATTGCGCTACTCACTTGAGCCATGCGTCCATCTTCAAGGGTCTTGGGATCAACCAAACCACTGACCGTGATGTAGTCGCGCATCACGATGGCATGACGACCTTCTTCAGCAGTCCAGCGCTGTGCCCATGCGCCCCAGCGCTGTGCCCATGCGCCCCACGCCGAGTCTCCGCCAAACATGCGCGAGATTGTGCGGGTGTACCAAGGCAGATTGTCTTCGGTGAGCAAGTTCACCAGCAAAGCCGAACGCACGCCCTGCGGAAGCGGTTCTTCGCCAAATGTGAACCCTTCACTATTCAGACGTGCGGCGCGGTCCCACGGGACTTGCTCGTGCGGATACCACTCTTCGGCTGAATCTAAATGGCGATTGAGAAGACGTTCTGCTTCTGGTTCAAGTTCAAGCAAAATCGTTTCATCGGTCACCCCTACAACATAAACGCTCCAGCAGGGCGTTGGTAGTCCCCAACGATTCTTTTGAGCCCTGATACCTCGACCGTTTAGGGTTTGTGAATGAGTGATTATTGGAAAAGTTCGTGGTCTGGCGAAGATGGCGGTCCAAAAAGACAGCAAATTGCCACAAATGTGTCGATTCCGCGCATAACAAACTCAAAACAGCTGGAAGTCGTCTCGCTGGATGCACTGGCAATGACCATGCCAATTGTTGGACCACATGACGAGCTATTTCTTCAACGGGTCATGCCCGGGCTCGATTCGGTGACGTGGGTCGAAAAAATCGATCCGTTGACGCTCGAGACCCTCGCGCAATCTGAGCAACTTGCCGGTGGACCGATGTGGCCAGGTGGCATGGCTGCTCACGCCAATCACGCGCATCGCTTGTCAACTGATCTTGCTGTTCTCGCTTCTGTTGAGTTGCCGCGGGTTCGTCCGTACAACAGTTTCGTCATTTTGCCGACCGGGCATATTGCGACCAAAGATTTTTCGGGTCCGCTTCCAGGACAACCCAACGGCACACCGATGGACAACACCGAGTTGTTGATCCTTGATCCAGAAGATTTACGGATTGTTGCGCGCCTCGAACTTTCTGAGCCATCAATTGCACGGCTATCGGCCGACGGAAACAACATTTACGTTGTTGGAGATCACACGTTGATTCGCGTCGTTTGGAATGGCGAGTCGCTAACTGTTGATGATTCATTCAACGCGCGTTATCGAACTATTGAAGGACAAACTTTCGGTTGGGACACCGTCATCACTGATGACGACGCTTGGTTCTTAGATAACGGCGAGGGAACACAGCTCTTCACTGGTTCATTTCGCGGTGTGGGCATCTCAACAGCACCACTTCATCTCGTGCGAGTGAATAAACAAACTGGGCTTGTCACATTGACCGAGATTTGCGGCCTGCCCAATGGCATCGTCGCCAATCCGCCGGTAGTCGATACCAAGCGACAGATCGTCGTTGGTTTTGATAGCGGCAATGGCGTCATCAGTGGGTTCGATTACGACGAAAACTCGGTGACCTTACGTTGGACCCACGAGCAAAATCATGCGTGCCACATGTTGCTCATTCCCGAGACTGGTCAAATCGTGACCGCCGATTACCGACCCGAACTTGGTTGCGAACAAGTTGTTGTTCTCGATATCACGACTGGTACTGAAGTCGCTCGTGTCTCGACAACAAGTCCCATTCAGTCTGCTGTTTTTCCAGCCATCGGCCCACAAGGCGACATCTATTGGTGCAGCATGACCACCATTACCCGCATCTCGGTTCACTGACTAAAAATTTGTCAACCGAT
>JBEDJE010000376.1:3087-4242 GCA_041172985.1 Actinomycetota bacterium | reverse complement strand
GTTGAAGAATGGCCGTCGAAATTGTTCGCTGGCGGCTGGATCTGCGCAACCTGGCCCAAGGAGTACGGCGGCAAGGGTTTGACCACGATGCAGGGCGTCGTGTTGTCTGAAGAATTTGCAGCCATGAAGGCGCCGTTACGCGCCGACTTCTTTGGTGACACTTTGGTGGGACCGACATTGTTGCAGTGGGGCACCGAAGAACAAAAGAAAGAGTTCTTGCCCAACATCATGAATGGCACCACGCGTTGGTGTCAGGGATTCAGCGAACCCAACTCGGGATCCGACTTGGCATCACTTAAGACAACTGCTGTTCTCGACGGTGATGAGTGGATCATCAATGGTCAAAAAGTATGGACCACTGGCGGACACCACGCCGACTATTGCTTCTTGCTCACCCGCACCGATCCCGATGCACCCAAGCACAAAGGTATTTCGTACCTGTTAGTGCCGATGCGTCAAGAAGGTGTTGAAGTTCGCGGAATTGTTCAGCCCGACGGAACTGCCGAGTTCTGTGAAGTGTTCTTCACCAATGCACGTTGCCCCAAGGACAATGTTGTTGGTGGCGCAAACAACGGTTGGAAGGTCACCAACTCAACTCTCGCATTCGAACGCGGCATGAGCGCAACAACGGGCTACCGTCGTTTCGAAGAGGAATACAAGATGATGGTGCGCGTTGCGACCGAGAATGGCACCATTGAGCAAGACGATATTCGTCAGCGTTTGATGCAGTACTACACCAAGATTCAAATCTTGCGCATCAACGGTTTGCGTTCATTGACCGCAACATTGAACAACTCAAAAGACTTTGGTGTGATGGCACTTGGTGCATCAAACAAAATGTTCTGGTCCGAAATGCACAAGGCCGCGATGGAATTGGCGCTTGACATTTTTGGTGCGCAAGGCATGTTGGTTGATGCTGGTCCCGAGACTGGTTCGTGGCCCGGTGTTGCACGCGAAAAGCGTCGCGAGGGTTACCCCGTGAGCCCGATGATGTCGGCGTTCTTCTTCAGTCGCTCTGAAACAATTTGGGGTGGCACCAGCCAGATCCAGCGCAACATTGTTGGTGAACGAGTTCTGGGCTTGCCCAAGGAGCCGTCAGCCGGTTGAGTGAACGAATGGTGACTCCGCGGTTCTTATTGGTGACCGCGGCAACAC
>JBEDJE010000376.1:0-3026 GCA_041172985.1 Actinomycetota bacterium | reverse complement strand
GTCTCGGCAGTGGCGAAGCCATGATTGGCGCTGCTGGAGTTGTCTTTAGCGGTGCTGCAGTTTTGTTTCGACCGTTGCTCACGTGGGTAGGTAATCGTTGGGGTCGTCGCACGATGATGGTGACGGGATCATTAGTGGCAGCAGTTGCCGCTCTCGGACTAACGGTTGTTAATGAGGCGTGGCAGATTTTGCCGTTACGCGCATTGATGGGTGTTGGTGAAGCTGCGCTCTTTGTGGGGGCGGCAATTTTGGTGGTTGAACTCAGTCCCGAAAATCGCAAAGCCGAAGCGGCGAGTTACTTGTCGGTTGCGGTCTTTGGCGGACTATCGGTTGGACCGATCATTGGCGAATTTGTCATGGGTGACGTTGCCGAATCGGCGCGCGGACTCAACGCCGGACACTTCAATGCTGTGTTCGTTGTGACTGCAGGAGCAGCTGTGCTTGCTGCCTTAGTGTCATTGACTGCGCCGGCCTTTGTTGGTGAACGCCCCGCACGTATTCGCCGCAAAGTGTCGTGGTTTCATAAGCGTTCACTATTACCTGGTGCGATCTTGGCTGTTGGTATGGCGGCGTGGACGGCCTTCACTTCTTTTGTTCCGACATTTTCGAAATCAATCGGACTCAGTGGTTCGGCGCAATTCTTTGCGCTCTACAGCATCCTGTGCTTGTTCTTGCGTTTGTTCGGAGCCAAGACTCCCGAACGTTTAGGTCTTCGTCGCAGCGTTTGGATGTGTCGTTCTTGTTGTGTGGAGTCACATCGGTTGCAGTTCTTGGTAATGAGTTTGGTATTTGGCTCGGCACAATTTTCTTTGCGCTTGGTGTTTCGTTCTTCTACCCATCACTTTTGGCAATGGCCGTTGAAGGCAGCGATGAAAATGAGCGTGTTGAAATTGTTTCGAGCTTCACCAGTTTCTTTGAAATTGGCGGAGTGATGGGCGGCCTAGCGCTTGGTCTTGTCGGTGAATTGTTTGGCGAACGATCAACATTCGTTGGGGGAATGGTCTTTGCATCCCTCGGCTTGTTGTTTTTCGCAACACTTGGTTTGGTGTTGTTGGCGCGGACGCGTCAACAGCCAGCATCTGTTACTGCAAATTAGTGCGCAACTTTTTCTTCTGAACTTGGTGCGCGACCTTTAAGTTGGCGTCCCGGAACGAAGATAGCCACGATCAGTGAAAGCACGACTATGGGTACTGCTGCGCGAAAAACTGTTGTGACGGCATGCGCAAAAACTTCTAATGCTTCTTCGCGCATGGGTGAATCAAGTTCTTTGATGTTGCGTGGTGCCTGAATCAACTTTTCATCAATTCGACCATTCAACTGAGCATTAAAGATGGCTCCATAGATTGCGAGACCAATCGCGCCACCGAGTTGTCGAACAAAGATGACGACTGACGAAGCTGCTCCCATCTCGTTGGGCTCCACGGCGTTTTGTACAGCAAGCGTGCTGGTGGGGAAGAGGGCACCCATTCCGGCGCCAATAAAGAATGATGCGGTCATCGCAAGATATAGATACGCGTGCGTTGAACCGAGAAGTGACGCCATGATGAATCCGACTAAGGCAAGTGCTGCGCCAACAGCTGGCCATATTTTGTACGAGCCAGTTTTTGAGGTAATGCGTCCGATGATCGTTGCGGCTCCGGCAACTGCGACAGCGAGCGGCACGAGCAATAGTCCTGAGTTCGTTGCCGAAACGCCAGTGACACCTTGTAAGTACAAGGGCATAAATGCATTAGCGCCGTAGAACAGGCACAATGACCCGCACGACGTCGATCTTCATGAGGTGCAACGGAAGGATGGGTTCTTCAGCGCGGATTTCCCAACGGAAGAATGCAATGCCGACGACGAGTGCCGCACCGAAGAACGCGAGTGTTGGCGCTGAGAACCAACCGTACGAACCGCCCGTCCAAGAGAGACCGAGAATTAAACATGACACCGAGATAACAAGCAGTGTTGCCCCGACATAATCAACTTTGCGTTGCATTGGAGTGAAGGGCAACCGCAAGGCCTTGTTGGTGATGAGTAGGGCAACGATTCCAATGGGCAGGTTGACCAAGAAGATCCAACGCCACGAAGTGTTGTCAACGATGGCTCCACCGATGAGCGGGCCGATCACACTGCTGATTGTGAAAACACTGGTAATGAAGCCGACGTACTTGCCGCGTTCTCGCGGGGGAACGACATCACCGATAATGGCGAACGAAAGTGAAAACAATCCGCCGCCGCCGATTCCTTGAATGCCACGAGCGATCACTAGTTGCCACATCGATTGCGCGAGCCCGCAAAAAGCTGAACCGACGATGAACGTCAGAATCGCAATCTGAAATAGTCGACGTCGACCATAGAGGTCGGAAAGTTTTCCAAACAGTGGTGTGGCCGTTGTGCTGGTGAGCATGTACTGCGGTGTTGACGATGGTGCCGTCGAGTGCCGACAATCCCAAGCCGGCCATGACACCAGCGAAGACCATGTAGATCTGTCGCTGGGTGAGATTGCCGGCATTGAGTTCGGTGGTGCCAGATTCGGCAGGTGTAGTTGACATCATGACCTCTCTTACTTGTACGGTACAACAACTCTGCGGGTCGGTCCGTACCTCGGGAGTCAGGGTTTTGGTCACTCAGTGACAAGATGACATCGTGAGTTCGACAAAACAAGTAACGGCATCGACATTGGTCAGTTCTGGGTACAAGAGCCCCGTTGGACGATTGACGCTCGTGGCGTCGGGCCAAGGATTGCGGGCGATTTTGTGGCCGAACGATGATCCGAGGCGGGTGCCCGGAGTGGCTGACGCGAAAAAGGGCAGCAACTCGGTCATTGAGTCAACGATTCGCCAGCTCGATGAATACTTCGCCGGCACCCGACATGAATTTGATGTGCCACTTGATGCTGTTGGCACAGAATTTCAACACAGCGTGTGGCAGGTGCTGCGGTCAATCCCATACGGCGAAACGATGAGTTACGGCGAACAGGCCACGGTTCTGGGCGACCCCAATAAGGCTCGCGCTGTTGGTACTGCCAACGGTCGCAACCC
>JBEDJE010000375.1:2256-2865 GCA_041172985.1 Actinomycetota bacterium | reverse complement strand
CTGATTTCAAAATGAGCTTTTGTTATTGATCCATTAAACGGAAAGGGCGCTACATAATCGGGCGCAACCGGCGACAACCGATCACAACCAAGGTCCATTCCCATCGAGCCAAGAATGCGCATGATCTTGGGGATATGTACAGACCCGACTTCTTTTCCGTCCACCAAGAGCACCATCGTTCCCGTATCGCCTTCGCGGTCGAAACGTGCCGACAACTGATGCTCCCCTTTCGTGAGTGAAATTGGGGCACTTGCACGCTGATGCTTGCCGAGTGCGTTGTAATAAAAATGAAGCACCGAATCCTTAATGAAAAATGAGTGCCCGATGTTGTGGCCGCCTCGCGCATAGATAACGCCCTCGGCTGGTGCGTCACCGATGACTACGTCAACAGTCAGCGTCCATGCACGGCCGCTGAGCATTGGGCAAGCATCGGAAGGAATGTGCGCAATTGGTGGATAGTACGTGTAGGTATTTCCGTAGTGCGGCGAACCCGGCCTGGACTTTGAGCCGAAGATTTCGATACCGCGGTCGTCCAGCGGCAATACGCCAAATCGTTCGGCTTCACTCCACCACAAAGCAATCATTTCTTGCAGTTTTTCGGGATGAGTA
>JBEDJE010000375.1:0-2168 GCA_041172985.1 Actinomycetota bacterium | reverse complement strand
AACTCCACAAATCTTTGTCGTATGGCACTCCCTGATCGTGGAACGTAACCGCCTTAAATCCATCGGCCCAGATTGCGCGATGGCCCATCATCTCGAAGTACTGCGGGCCGCGCTGGGTTGTGCGACTTGTATCGCCAAACGTGTACGCAAGGCTCTGGCCATGCATTGGCATCTGCTCATGGCCATTGACTACAGAAGGCGTTGCAATGCCGAGCGCGTCGTACACCGTTGGCGCCAAATCGGTGATGTGGCAAAACTGTGGCCGAATTCCGCCAGGCTGCTGAATGCCTTTTGGCCACTGAATAACCAATGAGTCGCGAATGCCTCCGCCGTATGTTTGCGACTTGTACCAACGGCTTGGCGTGTTGCCTACTTGCGACCAGCCCCATGGATAGTTGGAGTGCGCATTTTTCGTTCCAATGTCGTCGAGACGATTGGCAACAATGTCGTCCACATTTTCCCATTCGGCGTTAAAGAAGCTCCATTCGTCCATTACTCCCTGCGGCCCACCTTCGCGGCTTGCACCATTGTCGGAGAGCAACATGATCATGGTGTTGTCGGTGAGGTTGCGTTCATCCAAAAACTGCNNNNTTGTAGTCGACAAGCAAAAAGTTTTTCGTTAACTGTTAGCTCGTCCCATGGCCGAACGCCGGGGTTGCGAGGCGACAACACGGTGTCGGGAGGAACAATGCCCATCTCAATCTGACGCGCGAACCATTGCGCACGATGAACATCCCAGCCTTCATCAAAACGACCACGCCACTTTGCGAGATAACTGTCGGGCGCATGATGCGGTGCATGTTGAGCACCGAAAGCGAGATACAAGAAGAACGGTCTGTCGGGACGAACCGAAACCAAATCGCGAATCCATGTGGTCGATTGATCAATCAGGTCTTCTGTGAGGTGATATCCCTCTTCCGGTGTTCGCGGCGGGAGAATGTGTTGATTGTCCTGTGTGAGTTCCCTTTTTGCAGCGGCCAATTGGTGTGGGGTCCTGCGGCCGTGCACTCCTCCATCGGTGCCAAGTGCCATTTTCCGGCGGCAAGCGTTGCATAACCCTGCTGTCGCAACACTTCTGCCATCGTTGCGGCACGAGGAGTGATGCCTCCACGCATGTTTGGAAAACCCGTGTTCCAGTTTGAGACCCCGCGCATTCCCACCGAGTGATGATTGCGCCCTGTCAACAAACTTGCGCGCGATGGCGAGCACAGCGCAGTGGTGTGAAAGCCCGTGTATCGCAAACCATTTTGCGCGAGTCGGTCGATATTGGGTGTTGGGATTGAACTGCCAAAACAACTTGGGTGAGAAAAACCCATGTCATCAAAAACAATGGTGATCACATTGGCCCCGCCAAGGCCTTGCGGTAAATCCGGCCATGCGGGAGTCGATGTTTGATACGTGTCGGAAATGGTGCCCGCGAAGTTGGGTTCGCCAGGGTGTTTCTTAGCGTTCATGATTCTCCATCAGCCCATACTTACACTGGGATAAGTTTTCTCATAGTGTATGCAAATAGTTTGCTAGGTTGTCAATTGATACAACACCAAAAGGGGAAAACATGGACATCACTCTGCTCGGTACAGGTAGCCCAATGCCAGACCCAAAGCGCGGCGGTCCAGCCACATTGGTAAAGGCCGGCAACACCACCATCTTGGTTGACGCAGGCCGCGCGGTAGTGATGCGTCTTACCGCTGCGGGAACACTGCCCATCTTCTTGAATGCTGTTTTGATCACGCACCTACACAGCGACCACCTCACCGACCTCAACGATGTCATCACTACGCACTACATCATGAGCCAGTCAGAAACGCCGCTGCACATTTACGGCCCGCCGCGCACACAAGAAGTAGTTGATGCAACACTTGCCGCTCTTGCGCCAGACATCAGCTACCGCCTTGCGCATCATCCCGACACACTCACATGGCAGCCGAACGTCGTTGTCACCGAAGTGCAGCCGGGCATGTCGTTCAGTGTGGGCGAAACAAAAATCTTGGTTGGCAAAACAAACCACGCACCCGTTGAGCCAACCGTTTCTTTCCGCATCGAACATGACGGAAAGTCTGTTGTTCTCGGAGGCGACGGCATTCCCTGTGAAGCACTCGACGAAATTTGCAAGGGTGCCGATGGCTACGTGCAGACCGTGCTTCGCGCCGACTTGGTAAGCCTTGTTA
>JBEDJE010000374.1:0-2606 GCA_041172985.1 Actinomycetota bacterium | reverse complement strand
GCTCGGACTTGAAACCGCACTGGCGCTCTCGTTGACCGAACTCAATATGGAGACCCACGCGGTCTTGGCGGCACTGAGCTGGAATCCAGCACGTATCGCCGGTGTCGGCGATCGCCATGGTCGACCTGTCGCTGTTGGCGAACCGGCCAATGTGGCGATCTTCGACCCAACCCATGAATGGGTCGTCGACCGTGATGTGGTGGCCAGCAAGAGCAAGAACACGCCGTATCACGGCCGAACTGTGCGGGGCAAGGTTCGCCACACGGTCTTTGCGGGGCACGTTGTCGTTCGCGATGGGGTTGCTCAGCGATGAATTGGGAAATTACTAAAAATACATTAGAGTGCATAATTATGCAGAATAGGGATGATGATGGCAATTCGTGAAGCAGCGCTCGTTCTCGCTGACGGCAGTGTCTTTGAAGGCGAGGCCATCGGAGCAGAGTCGGCAAGTGGTATTTCGACCGGAGAAGTCGTTTTCAATACCGTGCTGAGCGGATATCAAGAAGTTGTCACCGACCCCAGTTATGCGGGTCAGATCATCACGTTCACCTATCCACATATTGGTAACTACGGAACGACCGTTGCCGATGACGAATCTCGTCGCCCGTTTTGTCGTGGTGTCATTGTTCGCGACTTGGCGCGTCGTCATAGCAACTATCGTGCTGAACAGAGTCTGAATGATTTACTGAAGAAGAGTGGTGTGGCCGGAATCGCCGGAATTGACACCCGTCGACTCACAAGAATCCTTCGCGATACGGGAGCCATGCCTGGTGCCTTTGGAACTGCATCGCACGACGAACTGCTCGCAGCGGCTCGTGCCGAAAAAGGAACTGATGGCGTCGATCTCGTCGCGACCGTGACGACTGACAAGCCGTATTCATTCGGAAATGGTCCCATCTGAAATCGCCACGATTGAAGTTGTTCCCGCCTCAACAACAGCCGCTGAAGTTTTGGCTCGTCAGCCGCACGGAGTGTTTTTGTCAAATGGTCCAGGAGATCCGGCAGCTGTTCCGTATGCAGTCGATGCAATTCGTGATCTTGTTGGACAAGTACCACTCTTTGGCATTTGTCTCGGACATCAATTGTTGAGTCGCGCGCTTGGCGGCACGACCTACAAATTGCCGTTTGGTCATCATGGTGGAAATCATCCGGGTGGGCGAGTAGCCGTGACTCACCTCAACCTCAACGATCAGACCAATGAGGGGATGCGTGTTCTCGATGCGCCGGCATTCAGCGTGCAGTATCACCCCGAGGCTGGTCCTGGTCCGCACGACAGTCGGTATCTCTTTGAACAATTTGCACAACTGATGCAGAACGGAACTTTCTGATATGCCCAAGATGCCCAAGCGCACTGATATCCATTCAATTTTGATTATCGGTTCTGGTCCGATTGTGATTGGTCAGGCTTGTGAGTTCGACTATTCAGGAACACAAGCCTGCCGAGTTCTCAAAGAAGAGGGTTACCGCGTTATCTTGGCGAACTCGAATCCGGCCACGATCATGACCGATCCTGATTTTGCTGATCGTACGTATATCGAACCACTGACGTGGGAAGTGATTGCAAAAATCATCGAGCGCGAAAAGCCCGATGCTGTTCTTCCGACGCTTGGTGGTCAGACCGGACTCAACTTGGCGATGGCTCTCTTTGAGCGGGGGCTTGTTGGAGTGCCCGGAACTCCCGAACTCATCGGAGCAAATGCAGAATCAATTTCAACTGCTGAAGATCGCGACAAGTTCAAAAAGGCCATGATTGAAATTGGTCTGAAGGTTCCTGAAAGTGGCATTGCTCACAATATGGAAGATGCTCTTGAGGTCATCAAAACCATTGGGCTTCCCGCGATCATTCGCCCCGCGTACATCTTGGGCGGACGCGGAACCGGAATTGCGAAAACTGCGGAAGAGTTTGCGCAGTTGGCTTCAAATGGTCTTGATGCCAGTCCGATCCGTGAAATTCTTATCGAGAAGAGCATCGCGGGTTGGAAAGAGTACGAACTTGAAGTGATGCGCGACACGGCTGATAACTGCGTCATCATCTGTTCAATCGAAAACTTTGACCCGATGGGTGTGCACACGGGTGACTCCATCACTGTTGCGCCCGCGCAAACTCTGAGCGATGTTGAATACCAAATCATGCGCGATGCTGCCTTGGCATGTATTCGCCGGGTCGGTGTTGAAACCGGTGGATCAAATGTGCAGTTCGCAGTGAATCCAGCCAATGGCGATGTCGTCGTGATTGAAATGAATCCTCGCGTTTCGCGATCGAGTGCCTTGGCTTCAAAGGCAACCGGTTTCCCAATTGCCAAGATCGCTGCCAAGTTGGCAGTGGGTTACACCCTTGACGAAATTCCCAACGACATCACTAAGGCCACGCCAGCAAGTTTTGAGCCAACGATCGATTATGTCGTCACCAAGATTCCGCGCTGGGCGTTTGAAAAACTTCCCGGCACCAGTGGAGTTCTCGGAACGCAAATGCAAAGCGTCGGTGAAGTCATGGCTATTGGCCGTACTTTCCCCGAAAGTTTGCAGAAGGCTTTACGCTCCCTTGAGCAAGGCCGACTCGGTCTCAATTGCGATCCTGCTGAAAAGCAGCTTGCCGAAATCAATAC
>JBEDJE010000373.1:0-2537 GCA_041172985.1 Actinomycetota bacterium | reverse complement strand
GGCTATTCCTGGCGGAGCGCTTGACTCTCACGAAAACTCCATCGAGGCAGCAATTCGCGAAGCATACGAAGAAGCCGGAATTGATCAGCAATTTTTAGACGTCAAAGACATCTACTCCGACAATCACGGCAACTGGCGCTACGACACGGTGATTGCTCATGTCACGGGCGATGTCGGTGCTCATGAAGCGAACTACGAAAGTGACGAAGTTCGCTGGGTCGGACTGTCAACTGTCGAAGGATTTGATTTACACCCAGGCCTGCGCAGTTCGTGGCCCAATGTATTGCCAAAGCTCATTGCGTCACTACCGAAAGAAGGATGATTGTGGGACAGCACATCAGTTATGAATTAGAGGGCATCACCTACATCGGTTACCTCGCGCTTCCCGAAGGCAGTGACACCGCTCCAGGAGTTTTGGAAGGCCCCGGAATTTCAGAGAACACTTTCACTAAAGCCGATCGTCTGGCTGCTCTTGGTTTTGTGGCATTCGCACTTGATTATCACGGCGGCGGCAAGATGGTTCCGCTTGAAGACATGATGACCAAATTGATGGCGCTCATCAAGTCACCTAATGAAACTGTGAAGCGCGCCAAGGCTGGTCTCAATGTTTTGTTGAGCCAGCCGCGGGTTGATACATCGCGTATCGCTGCTATCGGTTATTGCTTCGGCGGAACGATGTGCCTCGAACTCGTTCGCGCCGGAACCGATCTGGCGGCAATCGTTGGATTCCATTCAGGTCTCAGCACGTCGACCAAAGTTGCTCCTGGAGCAATCACCGCAAAAGCCTTGGTGTGCATCGGCGCTGATGACCCAATGATTCCGCCCGATCAACGCATTGCGTTCGAAAAGGAAATGACTGACGCGAAAGCCGACTGGCGCATGAACGTATACGGCGGCGCACAGCACAGTTTCACCAACCCTGGAGCTGATGGTTCACGTCCCGGCATTTTGTATGACAAGAACGCCGACGAGCGTTCGTGGCAAGCAATGCGCGATATTTTCGCCGAAGTATTCTGAACTAAGTCGTCTACTTTTCGACGCATACGTTGCGGAGCGTGCCGATGACTTCGGCACCGCTATCAATCACGTCGCCAGCTTTCAAGAATTGACCGCGCGCTGCACCAACACCATCGGGCGTACCCGTAAAAATGATGTCGCCAGATTCGAGCGTACAAATACTTGAGAGATACGAAATCAAGAACGGGATATTGAAAATGAGGTCGAACGAATCAACTGAAGCAATGACTGGACCGATCGGACCAAAGCTGTCGAAGCTTTTACCCAAACTGAACTGCGGTGGCTTTCCGGTCATCTGCACCATTCGATCGCTGATGTCTTGCCCAAGAGTGATTCCGGCAACATAGTTCCACGCGTCGGCTTCGGCGATGTCTTTGCCGCCCTTGCCCATGACAACAACGATTTCAACTTCCCAGTCAACTACTGGACCAGAGAGCACCACATCATCATGAGGACCAACGAGACACGACGGAAACTTGGTGAACGTTAAAGGTGCCGGCGGAACTTCCATTTCTGACTCGCTCGCGTGCGAACGATAATTCAGACCAATAGCAAAAACCTTCTTGGGGTTCGGCACACACACGCCAATCGGACCACTCACTGGCGAGCCTCCAGAGCGAGCTTTACCTTCAGCGGCATGCAGTTCAGCGAATCGCGCGATGGCGTTCATTGGATCGGCCAATGAATCATCGCCAACAACTTTGGCTAGATCATGAAAGACACCATCAACTTCGATGGCCGAACGATTATTGATATTGGTGAGACGAAACATAGATTTTCCGTTCTTGCGGACAATAGAGACAATGGTTACTCTAACAATGTGACTGTCATTCCAAGATTTGCTGCTAGTGCTACCGCAGAAGACATCGCCCAAGCCCTTCAGACCGTCGGGTGCGTGATCATTGAGAACCTTGCCCCCGTTGAACTCGTCGACCAGATATTGGCCGAGATGGACCCGTACATCGATGCCACCCCATACGGCAGTGAGGACTTCACTGGGAGTACGACGAAACGAACCGGTGCACTGCTGGCCCGTTCACGTGCATCAGTAGATCTTGTGGCCCACCCTCTCATACTCGATATCACCCAAAAGATCCTTGGCCCGTACGCCGACACTTTTCAACTACATCTCACCCAAGTGATCAATATCGGACCAGGAGGTCGGGCCCAAGGTCTGCACCGCGATCAGTGGTGCTTCAACATGTTCCCCTTCCCGCCCGAGATGGATGTTGAAGTTTCAACAATTTGGGCACTTGATGACTTCACTGAAGAAAATGGTGCGACGCGGGTTATCCCCAACAGCTTGACCGACCCCCCAGCCGCCGTTGCCGATGTACATCGCACCGTGGGAGCCACGATGTCGAAGGGTTCGGTCGTTATCTATACCGGCCGCACGATTCATGGCGGAGGAGCAAACAACACCGATCGCATCAGGCGCGGCCTCAATGTTGATTACATCTTGGGCTGGCTGCGCCAAGAAGAAAACCAATATCTCTCGTGTCCCCCCGAGATCGCGCGCA
>JBEDJE010000372.1:0-2555 GCA_041172985.1 Actinomycetota bacterium | reverse complement strand
TAGCTTGCGTGATTTCTGGGCGCGCCGGGCGCGTCGTTTGCTCCCAGCGTTGTTCACAATGATGGTCCTGCTGATCATGTGGACATCGATTCGCGAACGCGATTCGCTTGGAGCGCTTCGCGGCGATACGGATCCAACTGGTTCCAGGTGTGGGTTGGTGCGGGGTATACCGCGGTCAATGACTTTGCTCCATTGCGTCACTTGTGGTCGTTGGCAGTTGAAGAACAGTTCTACGTGTTGTGGCCAGTCATCATGTTGGTGATCTTGCGTCGCGGACGTGATCGATTACCACGGGTTGCAATGTGGTTTTTGGGTATCGCGACCGCGATCGCTGGTCTTGTCGCGTTGTTGATGCCGACTGGTCGCATTGGCGAAAGTTGTGTGTCAACGCCGAATGCCTATTGGACAATTGGCGAGCGATGCATCAGCAAGATCGACCTACTGTATTTGTCAACCCCTACTCGCGCGACTGGTCTATTGCTGGGTGCTGCTTTAGCGATTGTGTGGCGGCCGTACGCCTTGTTGCGCGGACCCATGAAGCGCAAAGGTCCGATGATGGATCCCGTTGCACTTATTGGCCTGGTTTTATTGGGGTTTTTGATCTATAAAGTTCACATCGTCCACCTCGTTGGCGAAGATGGTTTACATGCCGATCCATGGTTGTTCCGTGGTGGTTTGTTCTTAACTGGTATTGCCACGTTGATGGTGATCTCCGCTGTTGCCCACCAAAAAGCATTCACAGGTCGTGTGCTTGGCAACGTTGTCTTACGCACAATTGGTGAACGCTCGTACGGTTTGTATTTGTATCACTGGCCGGTGTTTCAGGCATTGCGTCACGAAACTGGTATTGCACTGAAACCGCACGAGTTCATTGCAGCGATGTTGGTGACCGTGGTGATTACTGAATTCTCGTATCGCTATGTTGAACTTCCCATCCGTGAACGACGTCTAAAGGAATCAATTCAGGCTCTCTTGCGTAGTGGACCTGGCGAACTTCGACGTCGGGGCTCTTTTGGCGTCATTATTTCGTGTTCAATCGCTTTGCCAGTTTTCGCCGCGTTCAGTTTGGCGACGGCTGAATACAAAGCAAATGACGTCCAAGCTTCACTTGATGCCGGTGAAAATTCGATCACTGATGTACTTGGAGCGTTGACATCATCAACAACACCATCATCGGTGCCAGAAACAACTGCTGTACCAACGGCAAGTGATGCTCCGACAACAACTGGCAAGTGATGCTCCGACAACAACTGCCGCGCCGACAACAACAACGACGTACGTGCCGCCGCACTACGACGTTTTTGCACTTGGTGATTCGGTCATGAAAGGTGCGGCACCAGCCTTGGCCGATCTCGGAGTCGTTGTCGATGCGGTGCAAGATCGCCAAGGAAAAATGGGCGCTGACATTTTCGTGCAATTGAAAGACCTGGGCGTCACGATGGACGCAGCTGTCGTTCACCTTGGCACCAATGGTCCGATGAGCCAAGAAACTCTCGACACCATGATGCAGGCGTTAAGTGAAGTGCCGCGAGTTGTTGTGTTGACAAGCAAGGCTTATCGCGATTGGACCGACTCGAATAACGAAAAGATTCGCGCGTTGCCCGCGACGTATCCGAACGTCGCAGTGCTCGATTGGCAACTGGTCGCGACGTTGTGTCCGGGTGATTGTCTGACGGCTGACGGCATTCATCTTGAGCGCGAAGGCATTGATTACTACGCTCAGGAAATTTGGAAGGCCCTCGGGCGCTAAGTCGTGTGCAACAAGGCATTTTTTATGCCTTGAATGACCATTTTTCGGCTTTGCTTTTCGGGATTTGCCTGTTGGCGACCTACGATCTAGGCATGACTTCCAAAACCCCTGTACGCGTTGCCGTGACCGGTGCTGCCGGCCAAATCGGTTACAGCCTTCTCTTCCGTATTGCTTCAGGCGCCATGCTCGGACCCGATACTCCGGTCATCTTGCAGCTCCTTGAAATCACCCCAGCTCTCAAGGCTCTTGAAGGTGTGAAGATGGAACTCGACGACTGCGCATTCCCGTTGCTCGCCGGAATCGTTGGCACCGACGACGCCGATGTTGCTTTCGGTGATGCCGATGTTGCTTTGCTCGTGGGAGCTATGCCCCGTAAGGCGGGTATGGAGCGCGCCGATCTTCTCAGCGCCAACGGTGGCATCTTCAAGCCGCAAGGTGAAGCACTGTCACGTTCTGCCAAGCGCGATATCAAGATTCTTGTTGTCGGTAATCCCGCCAACACGAATGCTTTGATTGCTCAGCAGAACGCCAAAGATCTCGATCCAGGTTGCTTCACCGCAATGACCCGCCTCGACCACAACCGTGCCGTCAGCCAGATTGCACAGAAGCTCGGTTCAACGGTTGCAGATGTCAAGAAGATGACCATCTGGGGCAACCACTCAACCACGCAGTACCCCGACTTGTTCCACTGTGAAGTGGGCGGCAAGAACGCTTACCAGGCTGTGAACGATCACGCGTGGGTTGATTCAACGTTCATTCCGACGGTTGCGAAGCGCGGCGCCGCAATCATCGAAGCTCGTGGTGC
>JBEDJE010000371.1:1360-3016 GCA_041172985.1 Actinomycetota bacterium | reverse complement strand
TATGCCAAAGATGACAAGCAGTCGGTCACCCAAATTTTGGGCGGCGCGAAAATCATTCGTTTCGCTCAAGTTGAGATCGGCTGATTGATCATGGCCGGAACTGACGCTGGTTCATCCCGTCAGGCCGACCGTCCCGCATGGAAGCGGGTCGTGCTGAAACTGTCGGGCGAGGCTTTGGCCGAACCGACTGGTTTTGGACTTGACAATGGTGTCTTGCATCAAGTCGCAACCGAAATCAAAGACGTTCGTGAGAATCTCAAGATTGATATTGCGGTCGTCGTTGGCGGTGGCAACTTCTGGCGTGGACTCAAGGGCGCTGGCCAAGGTATGGATCAGGCTCAGGCCGACTTCATGGGCATGATCGCCCCACTGTGATGAACGGTTTGGCATTGCAGGACGCCCTCGAACGCGTGGGTCAGCAAAGTCGTGTGATGACTGCTATTGAGATGCCCAAAGTTGCTGAGCCCTATATCCGTCGGCGCGCCGAACGCCACATGGAAAAGGGTCGCGTCGTGATCTTCGCTGGTGGAACAGGCAACCCGTTCTTCACAACAGATACGGCCGCTGCCTTGCGGGCCGCCGAAATCGATGCTCAGGCCATTTTGAAGGGCACCCACTCGGGAGTGGACGGTGTTTACACTGCCGACCCCAAACTCGATCCCACGGCCACCCGTTACGACCGAATTTCCCACAAAGACGTGATCGAAAAAGAACTTCGGGTCATGGACGCCACAGCCATCGCCTTTTGTCGAGACAACAAAATCCCGATCGTCGTCTTTGACGTGAGCACCCCCGGAAACATCAGATCCGTTCTTGAGGGTCAAGCCATAGGTACGCTGGTCGGGTGACTGACGACATTTTGCTCGAAGCCATCGACAAGATGGACAAAGCCGTCGAGCACGCCCAAGTTCAATTCACGACGATCCGCACCGGTCGGGCCACGCCTGCTCTCGTCGAAAAGCTCATCGTGAATTACTACGGCGCCGACGTTCCGTTACAACAATTGGCTGGTTTTCAGGTTCCTGAGGCCCGTACGCTGGTTATTAAGCCCCACGACCGCGGATCATTGAATGCCATCGAAAAGGCCATCCGCGACAGTGATCTCGGAATGTCCCCGTCAAACGACGGAGTCATTATTCGGCTCAATTTCCCGATGCTGACCGAACAACGTCGCCGGGACTACGTGAAATTGGTCAAGAATATGGCTGAGGAGGGTCGAGTCGCCGTACGAAATGTGCGTCGAGATGCCCGTAAACAGCTAGAAACAGCAGAAAAAGACGGGGAAGTTTCAGCAGATGAACTAGATCGGGCTGAAAAAGAACTAGACAAGATTACGCACGATCATGTTGAGCACATCGACAAGGCCGTGCAACGTAAAGAACAAGAACTTCTGGAAGTCTGATAGGACGGGACCATGAGCGATGACATGTGGCGCAAGGGTTCTGGCTCAGGCCAGGACGATGAATTTGAAGACTTCGGCGAACTCCGTTTCGCCGACGACGAAGGTGACGATGAGCCGGCTCCCTTGAGCTTTGGCGACAACGACACTGGTTCACTTCCGCATTGGACCGAGAAGCCCACGGGTGAGTTGCCGCGATTGTTCGGTGATGATCCTTCAGGCTCAGTGTCACGTCCGATTCCGCGCGACTCGTCGCG
>JBEDJE010000371.1:0-1347 GCA_041172985.1 Actinomycetota bacterium | reverse complement strand
ACAGCGCACCCGTCGACGAAACTGGCGAAGTTGATGTGTGGGGTTCTTACTCCGGAACGGCTCCTCGTCCCATTCCCGATCGCCCTTCAGGTGCAACTACTCGTCCTGATGATTCGGGAAGTAGTGGTCGTCCGCGTGTTCGTCTCGGTGAACAGACTGGCGGAACGCGTCGTGATGACACCACCGGTACTTCAACGCGTCCAATTCCGAATGTGCGACGCGACGACACTGCGGGTACGAGCGGAACAGGTCGCAGCGGCCGAATTTCGATTAGTACTGACGACACACAAGGTCGTCCCGTCACCGGTAGTCGTCCCCGTCCAACCACCGAGCGTGGACCGCGTCCGCGTCCCGATGCTCAACCACGTGAACGTGGTCAACGCAGTGTTCCGGCCCGTCCTGGTGTCGCTGGTCGTGACATGCCAACAGCAATCGCTGTTGGACTTTTGATGGTTGCTGCGTTTATTGCGGCGCTGCTCTGGAAGCCCGTTGCAGTGCTGGCCATTGTCGTTTTGGTCTGCGGACTTGCCGCTGTTGAATTCTTTGAGAAGGTTTCAGACAAGGGATATCGACCAGCTTCAATCGTCGGTATTACTGCATCAATTTGCGCACCGTTGGCCGCTTACTGGGTGGGCGATGGCGCGTTGCCGTTGGTCTTCACCTTGGCGCTGATGGCCGCCGCAGTTTCATTCGTCGGCGCAACAAATATTCAGTCGAGTCCGATGCCCAATATGGCCATCACCTCGCTCGGAATGTTGTGGATCGGAATGATGGGTTCGTTTGCTGCTCTCTTGGCTGGCGTCTCCAATGTTCCTGGCCTCGCCAATGTGGGTACAGACACCTTGTTCATTGTGGCTGTCGGTGTGATTGCCAATGATGTTGGCGCATTGTTCGTCGGATCATCGGCTGGTAAGACTCCATTACGTGCCTGGATCAGTCCGAACAAGACTGTTGAAGGCTTGATGGGTGGATCACTCGCAACGTTGATTTCAATGTGGATCATTAGTTTGCAAAGCGACACCTGGAACAACATCGGTGAATTGTTGATGCTGGCAATATTGGTCGCAGTTCTTGCTCCGCTCGGAGATTTAGTCGAGAGCATGTTCAAGCGCAACCTTGATATCAAAGACTTCGGCACCGTCATTCGTGGCCACGGCGGAGTCCTTGATCGTTTTGACGGATTCTTGTTTGTCTTGCCGGCTGCCTACTATTTGTTGATGGTGCTCCAGCCGTACGCTTCGTGATGTGAACGGTGAGTACCGTTCGCATTTCAATAGCTGGTAGTTCTGGTTCGATAGGTACGCAAACACTTGATGTTGTGCGTGCCGAGAATATTCGATGTGCGCA
>JBEDJE010000370.1:1520-3138 GCA_041172985.1 Actinomycetota bacterium | reverse complement strand
GCCTAATCAACGACGGCTCGAACGTGAATTGGTTTTGGCGTTCGATAGTGGTGCGACCCCCGTGTTGATTTTGACCAAGCTCGACCTCATGGAGAGTGCCGCTGAAGTGAAGCACTGCCTCGACACTCTTGAAGCAGTCGCACCTGGTGTTGACATTCATGTGGTGAGTGGCATTCGTGGTGATGGACTTGAAGCGCTGTTGCAATATGCCGAGGGTTATCGAACGGTTGCTCTGCTTGGTGCAAGTGGTGTGGGTAAAAGCACAATTGTCAACACGCTGGTTGGTGGACAAGTGCAAAGTACTGCTGCTGTACGCGAGGGCGATCAACGTGGGCGACACACCACAACTGCAGTGCAACTTGTTGCTTTGCCTTCTGATCCAGTGGGTGAGGCCGGATGGTTGATTGACACACCTGGAGTTCGCAGTTTGTGGTCGAGCGGAACGGGAATCGAACGAGCATTTGCAGATGTGTTTACATTGTCTGAAAAATGTCGTTTTCGAGATTGCAAACATCGTGAAGAACCAGGCTGTGCAGTGAGTGCAGCGGTGATTGCCGGCAAGTTAGACCCTCGTCGACTCGACAGTATGAAGCGACTCGTGGCCGAAGAAGCAGCACTTGAAGAAGAACAAAAGGCGCGTCTCAAAGTTGAAGACCGTCGTGGGTTTCGTAAACGCAAACCCTAAAGGCAACAAAAGTTTATAACTCGCCGGCACTGAGTTGTTGCAGAACAACTTGTGCTCGTTCTTGAACTGCTGGTAAGTCGCTGAGTTTGAAGGCTGCGCGAACTTGTTGCGCCACTCGAGGGTTCTTTCCTAACACGACCTCATGTCGTGCCATGAAGTCCCAATACAAAGTGGTAAATGGGCAAGCGTTGTCTCCAA
Source organism: Actinomycetota bacterium (assembly GCA_041172985.1). Classification (GTDB taxonomy): domain Bacteria; phylum Actinomycetota; class Acidimicrobiia; order Acidimicrobiales; family Ilumatobacteraceae; genus Casp-actino8. The sequence goes on along the minus strand of JBEDJE010000370.1, from coordinate 2,255 downwards.
CGCGCTTAGTGCGATCAAAGTGACAGCCTTTGCAGTAGTTGCTCATCTTGTCGATGTATGCGCCCCCGGATGCGTATGGCTTGGTAGCCATTTGACCACCATCGGCAAATTGCGACATACCCACAACATTGGGGACCATGACCCATTCGGCACCATCAACGAAATTCGCCCACATCCAGTTGGTGAGTTGTTGTGGATTAATACCGGCAATGAGACACAAGTTGCCGACAATCATGAGTCGTTGAATGTGATGCGCGTACGCGTGCGAATCGATCTCGGACATCACTTGCGAGACACACTGCATCTTTGTTTGCGCATCACCGGTGAATAGCGGGGGTAGATCGCGAGTTGCACCAAGTTTGTTGAGCTCGGCATAGTCGGGCATCCATGCCCAATAGAGACCCCAAACATATTCGCGCCAGCCGATGACTTGCCGAATGAAGCCCTCGGCCGACGCAATATCGACTTTCCCTTCGCGATAGGCGTCCTGAACTGCGTCACACACTTCTGCCGGCAATAACAGACCAATGTTGAGATACGGAGAAAGTAAAGAGTGCGCTACGTGCCAGCTGCTTGTCAACATGGCGTCTTCGTGCGGACCAAAGTTAGGTAACACGTTTTCAATGAAGTGATTGAGTCGTTGCAGAGCTTCGTGACGACTCGTTGCCCAAAGACCGGTTGGCGATTGACCGACACAATGATCACGAAGTTCGTTAATGACTTGTTGGTCAATGT
>JBEDJE010000370.1:0-1509 GCA_041172985.1 Actinomycetota bacterium | reverse complement strand
GATCACGAAGTTCGTTAATGACTTGTTGGTCAATGTCATCTAGTTCGCTTGTCACTGGAGCAGGCCATTGGTTCTTGCCATCTTTGGGTGGTGGCAACCGATTCTCGGAGTCGTAGTTCCAGGTTCCAGTTTCTGGCTCACCGTCAGGTGTCATCAAGTAATTGAGCCGTAATCGTTGCCAGCGGTAGAAGTCTTCCATCTTGAATGTCTTACGACGCTCGAGGAGTTGGTCTTTCCAACCTGCGAAGTCTTCGTAGTGACACAAGAACTGATTACTGCGGACAATTTCGCAATTGTTTTGTCGCAGCATTGTGAGCGCCGCATGACTCGCCGGCTCCATGACCGAAACTGATGAAGGAGCAAACTCGGCTCGGTGCTCTCTCAGGCCTTGAGACAAAGTGGTTGCTTTGCGGTAATCAACTTCAAATCCGGTATCGCGGAGTTCGTGTGCGAAGCGCCGCATTGAAGTGATCACAAAGTGCGCGCGTTGAATATGCCATTTCTTTGAGCGAACCTTGGCCGAACTTTCAACCATCAAAATTTGGTGTGTTGAAGGATCGGCTTGAGCGAGTGCTGCAAAGTTTTGATTGAGCTGATCGCCAAGAACCCAAACAGTTTTCTGAGACTCTCGTTTTGAACCAGGCACATCTCTAGTGTGCCTCAAATGTCAATTTCGAGGAATATCGTGCACCGAAGTAGCGAGCGGAATAATGAGATCTAGTTGAGTGCGCCGAAGATAATCAGCGATCTTTGGGTTAGAGCACACAACGGACATACGACCACCGTTGCTGCGGATACGAGATGCCGCCCCGAGCAAGATTCCGAGCGCAGCATCGTCAAGAACAGTGATGCCGTCGAGATCAAGGGCCAGATGGACATGATTTTGATTGATTGCCTTATTGAGTAGGTCACTCAAGGTTGGCAGTGTCGACATATCGAGTTCGCCGGTCAAGCCAATGACGAAAACATCATCAATCAGTGAGGAGTGGCTTGACAGGTTCACGCCCTCAATCTATCGGTGGTTCAAGGAGCATCGAAAAATGTGATGACAGTTGAATATCAGGGACTAAGCGTCCGACCATTGGCAGATCGGTGTCAAGTTCATAGGTTGACGTGACTGTCACCCATCTTTTGCTGATCTCGGTGTAGACATCAATATCAGGGCCGAAAGAAAATCGAGCAGCGGCGAGCGCCGCATCACTTGGGCTTTGCGATACCGATGCGGCTCGAACGGCGTTTCGGGTGGCGTTGACAACCTGAACCTGGGCCATCACGATGACCAAGAATTGGGCAATCAGTAATACAGCGAACATGACTAGGGGCAGAACGAGTACGAACTCGACTGTTGACTGCCCCCGATCACGTTCAGCGTGAATACGACCCTTATGGAAGTTTTGAAGTGACACTGTCAATCACGCGATCAAATAGTTCTCCGATCTTGCCGGCCCCACCGCCCCCTGTTGCCCAAGCAATGACCAAGAGTGCGATGAGCGCGGCTGCAAGCATGAC
>JBEDJE010000369.1:3088-3415 GCA_041172985.1 Actinomycetota bacterium | reverse complement strand
CCGAATAATATTAGCCCAAGTTCAATGATAAACGAAGCAGAGCGCTTCTCTTTCGCTTCGAAGAAGCAGATGATTCCTTCGTTGTTCGAATCGATATACACACCTTGGTTGCGGCTCGCTTCCGAATATAAGAAATGCGGCCAGCAATGCCACCAGCAATTCCTTGCGGATTAAATATTGCCGTCAGAACGAGACCAATTCCGGCAATTAATGTGTAGCTCTGTCCTAGTTCGATATTTCGATCCAAAATCACAAAGGTCAAACCAAGTGGAGCCGAAAGGCCCGCCACTAATGCTCCGCCGACTGAGGTAATTCCTCCCAAATAGG
>JBEDJE010000369.1:1564-3026 GCA_041172985.1 Actinomycetota bacterium | reverse complement strand
GATAATTGTCCTCGGCTGTAACCAATAAAACACCCGCCCATTCCCGCTAGACCCGAAGCGATAGCGAACGCCAATAACTTGTTGGCTGAAACGCTAATACCAACTGAGGCTGCTGCTCTTTCATTTGATCGCACAGCCAACAAACGTCGCCCGGTTCCACTGCGTATCAAGTTGGTGACCATGATGCATGCAAGGGTTGCAAAGACAACGACCAAAACTCCAAAGCTCAACCGAGCTATGTTGCGCCCTTCACGGACTCCAAGATCTAATCCAAAAAATGTCGGCTTTGAAATGACGCTTCCGGTCGATGAAACAAAGTTGCTGTTTCGAAACACAAACTTTTCAAGTGCGAGCCCACTTGCCAAAGTCACTACGGCTAATTGGGTCCCCCGAATACGAAGGGCAGGAATGCCGACAGCAATTCCCACTACGACGGAAACAAAGATTGATAAAAACAATCCAATGGGAAAATTGAGTCCTGATACGGAGCAGAACTTTGATAAAGCAAAACCTGCAGTCCCAGCGATTCCTGCCTGAGCCAGTGATATTTGCCCAACAAGACCGGTGAGTACAACGAGTGACAGCATGATCATTGACACGATCAAACTGGTCATCAATCCAAAGCGGTATCCCCCACTCAACAACGCCATTAAGCCAATCGCGCCAAGTCCACATAAGAACATGTAACGGGTGCGCATCTTTGGTAGTCGCACGGGAGGCAACCGATCAACTCGTAGCGAGCCACGATCAGGAAGGGACTGTCCAAGAAAAAATAAAGCAACCACGATGACTAAAAACGGAACTGCATCTGTGAGACCAGTTCTGGCCCAATCGGGCCACCAATTCTTAGTCGTGAGATATTGCACCACCGATTGGAATGATCCAAGGCCAAGACCAGCAATCAACGTCACCGAAACCGACTTCAGGCGACCTATCAAACTTGCGGCTAGCGCTGGGACAATGGCAAAAATGTAAGTACCGGCATTCAAACTTGAAAGTGGTCCCGCAAGTATCACGACAAAACTCGTGACAACACCTGAAATCAACCAAGTAAATCCGGCCAATGCTTGTGGAGAATACCCCGCTAATGAAACAGTTGATTCACTTTCAGCGGCGCCACGAGTTGCTAAACCGATGCGAGTGAATCGGAGATAACCCCAAAGTAATAACCCGATGACGGCGACGATCAGCGAGAGCCACAGTCGATCCCGAGGAAAAGTAACGTCGCCAAACGTGACTGTCTCGTTCGGAAGAATGGGATTCATCACCCGAGGATCGCTTCCGAAATGCATCAGAATCAGCGACTGCATCACCAAAAGAACTCCGACGGAAGCAACGACTCGAGCTAATACTGGCGCATTACGAAGTGGCCGGAAGACCAAGAGATGCACTCCAAGCGAAAGAACGGCAGCAGAAAAAAGGCCTAAGACTAAACAGACGATGAAAGCGGGCTGGTCAAAAA
>JBEDJE010000369.1:0-1524 GCA_041172985.1 Actinomycetota bacterium | reverse complement strand
CAAACAGCGAGTGCACCAGCCGCAAAATTGATGATTCCTGTTCCACGAAAACCTACAACGACGCCAATGCCGAGTGCGGCGTAGAGACATCCAGCGCCGAGACCGATTAATGCGAATAACAGAAGTTGTGTCATGTGGCCCACCCGAATTGATCTTCAACTATTAGCAATGAACTTAAACCTGTTGTGAGGGGTGCCTCAAGATTTACCCGAGACACCCCCTACAACCTGTCTTTTGTTTCGATCTAACTAGTGCTACTGGCTCAGTTCACGTAACCCGACATATCCGCAAAATCGCTCACGATTTTGCGAACCAGGCTTCCATCAGCGGCTTTTTCAATTTGGAAGACTGCCAAAGTTGAGTGACAAGCCGATGGCGAGTCGGCCCAGAGCGCTTCTCCGCAATGCAAGTCAGGGCCGAAGTAACCAGGGAACACCTGACTCACAATGGTTGCCTTCACCGTTTCTCCGTTGACTTCTTGGTCGTTTGGAATCGCCTGAAGTATTTCTCGAAGCTCCATCCAGCCGCCGTATGAAACTGGGGCAAATCCCTTGATCAAGTCTTCATGTCCGGCTGCGGTCATGTCGGCCGAGTACTTGTCGAGCCGAGCCTGAATTTCAGCAGGGGCATCGTCGTACGACAGAGGCGACCAGTAGTCGACTTGGTTATATGTGCCAACAGCTAAATCAGGAAGAACATTCAAGTAGACGTTGCAGGATCCTGCAAAAACAGCACCCTTGAAACCGACCGAGCTGGTAGCACTCACGAGACCAATGCAGTCAACCTCAGTCAAAATTCCTGAGACAGCTTCCACACCATCGGCTTGCAAAGTGGCGACTGCTGTCGCCCAGTCTGGTGTCGTTGCATCGACGTACACAGGCGTCAAATCAAGCCCCAGGATGTCGGCATAGCTTTCAATCTTTGATTGATATGCCTTACCTGCCGGATTATCGGCGAAGACCATACCGACTTTGGTATAGCCAAGGTCTTTAAATGTCTGCAATGGTCCAACGAAGAATGCGCCAGAAGCTGCGTGCAAAATGAACGAGTTGGCATTGCTTTCTTGCACCGGGCCCCAACCATTGGTCGTGATGTACGGGATGCCAGCCTCGTCATAAATTGGGTTTGCGGCATCAGACGCAACGTCAAGTCCCGTGTAGGCAAGTGCCACGTTTTCTTCAATCAACTTGTTTGCGCAGTTAATGGAACCCTCTGGCGACGCATCAGCATCGCAGGAGACAATTTCAATCTGCGCACCATTAATACCACCATCGGCATTGATCGCTTCAATGGCGACTTCGGCCCCAGTACGAATTTCGGGGAGCAATGCATCATTATTGACGATACCCACCTTGATGGTTTGGCCATCACGGTTTCCTGCGTTTTCTGCAGGAACCGATGTATCACTACCGTCAGTCGTTGCAGGCGCTTCGGTTGATGGTGCTGCTGATTCAGCAGGAGCTTCGGTCGCAGTGCTCGAACTATCGTCACCCCCACACGCAACTCCCAAGAGTACGGCTGCGC
>JBEDJE010000368.1:0-2569 GCA_041172985.1 Actinomycetota bacterium | reverse complement strand
ATCGGCTTCCCAATAATGAAAAGACCATGGCTGTCGCCCCAGCAATCATGACGGCGATCATGCGACACTCCTCAACATTTCCAAAGCAACTGTTCGATCGTCAAAGGGATAACTCTCACTGCCAATGGTCTGAGTCACTTCGTGACCTTTACCAGCAATGAGAACTACGTCCCCAGTGCGAGCAACATTAATTGCCCGTTGAATAGCGCGGCGACGATCAACATCGGTCGACAACAAGCGATGTCGCATGTGATCTGGAATACCCGCAATGATGGAAGACATAATTGCTTCCGGATCTTCAGAACGTGGATTGTCAGAGGTCACGATGACCACATCAGCCAAAGACACTGAAATTTCGCCCATCAATGGTCGTTTCATTTTGTCACGATCACCACCACAACCAAATACCAGAATCACTCGCCCATCAGGTGACGATGCCCGCACCGAGCGCAGCACTTCGGCAAGACCATCGGGCGTGTGCGCGAAATCAACAAGAACAACGAAGTCTTGCCCGGCCTCGATCTTTTCAAATCTCCCCGGGACAGCTGGCGCTGATTCAAGTCCACCCACTATGTCGTCAAGATGAATGCCAATTTCGCGAGCCGTTGTTGCAGCCGCAATTGAATTCATGACGTTGACAGTGCCACCAATTCCAATTCGAATGACCCGCCCACACCACGAATACTGATGAGTCGTTGCGGTCACTTGTAGTTCACTGACATCATTCATCGAAAACGGAGTGATACTGATTGAAGAGTCTTTGATCAGTCGCTGCCCATATGAATCATCGGCATTAACGACACCTACCGTAGTGAAATCGCTCGCAAACAAGCGCGCCTTGGCCTGGAAATAGCTTTCTTCGGATCCGTGAAAATCTAAATGGTCACGTCCGAGATTGGTAAAAACGCATGCAGCAAACGAAGTTCCATTCACTCGACCATGTGAAAGAGCGTGGGACGAGACTTCCATTGCTACAGATCGAGTTCCGTTGGCCAGCATTTCCGAGAAATGGCTTTGCAAATCAGATGCTTCGGGAGTTGTGAATGATCCGCTCAAGGTACCGATCACTTCGGTTTGCGATCCCGTCGCCCGCATAATTGCGGCGAGCAGATGTGCAGTTGTTGTTTTTCCATTGGTACCAGTAATGCCCACGAGCGAAAGATGACGTGAGGGGTTCTCGTAGAGCTCTGTCGCTACAAAACCAACGCATCCTCGCGAGTCATCAACCACGATTTGAGGAATGTCCAGCGGAATATCTGATAATTCTCTTTGAACAAGCAGTGCCGCAGCACCACGCTCTACCGCTGCTGCTGCAAATTCGTGACCGTCAAACTTTTCACCCTTGATACAGCAAAAGAGTGTGCCAACTCGAACTTGTCGTGAATCGTGAGTGATCGAACTCACAACAACATCGGGAGTGCCATTGATCAACCGCGGAGCAGAGGCTCCACATGCACCCATCAATTCCCCTACCCGACCAGTGTCACCGGGCGTTGGCTGAATCGCAAGTTCGTGAATAGCCATCTGGGCCAAACTCGCAAATACTGGAGCGGCGGCGGTACCACCAAAGCGGTCTCGACTTGAGCGATCGGGTTCGTCAATAGAAACAAGGATTGTGACTTGCGGATCTTTTGAAGGAAAGAATCCCACGAACGTAGCAAAGTACGAACGAAGCCCATCATCGCTCTTATACGTACCGTTCGCTTGAATCTTGTATCCAGTGCCCGTCTTACCAGCGACAGAAATACCATCGACCTGAGCACGCGTACCTGTTCCTTCGCACACCACGCCCGTCAGCAAATCGGCCATGGTTGCGGCTGATTCCTCTGAAATCACTCGGTGGGTCGATCCAGCTGGCGTTTCCCACTTTGACCCTTTTTCATCAATCGTTGCCCGAACAAATTTGGGCGATACATAAACGCCCTTATTCGCTACCGCATTGACTGCCGAAATCAATTGCAACGATGTTGATGAGAATCCGTATCCGTAGGCAATGGTTCCGTTTTGCGAACCCTTCCAGTCCACGGCAGCTTTCAAGATGCCAGCACTCTCACCTGGAAAATCAAGTTCGGACAACTTGCCGAAACCAAAACTTGCCAGATAATCATGGAGTTTGGGCGAACCTAGCTCACCGGCCGCCATCATGGTTCCGATATTGGACGAGTCGATAAGAATGTTCCGCAATGTCATCGGTTCAAGTTCGTGAGGATACGCGTCCTTGATTGTGTACTCGAATTCAGTACCTGGATCGAAGGTATGCGAACCAGGTACTTCGTACACTCGATCTGGCGTCGTGATACCCGAATCAATTGCGGCTGACACACTAAATACTTTCGCGACTGATCCTGGTTCGTATGACTCCACCGCCGCCAAGTTGCCCGCGGTAATTGCAGCCACTCCATCATCACCCCGTCGCACACTGGCAATTGACAACACTTCACCAGTCTTTGTATCGAGGATGATTGCGTTGCCACCTTTTGCTGACAATTCATTCACTCGCGCAAGAAGAGCCTGCTCGGTTTGAAACTGCATTGAACGATCAACTGTGAGCACCAAGTCGGTGCCGGGA
>JBEDJE010000367.1:0-2787 GCA_041172985.1 Actinomycetota bacterium | reverse complement strand
CGCAATATCTTCAACTGGTTCACGAGTGTCAAAGCCAACTTCTTCACCGCGGGTATAGACCGGATGACCGCCGAGTTGAACGACGGCGATCTCCATACTGTGACGCGTTCGATTAGAGGGCTTTTCAAAAATGAGCGCAGCGCCCTTGGGCATTCCATCGGCGTGAGCGAGGGGACGACCAAGACTGGCTGGATCTCGTTGTGAGATTTCAAGTACAAACTTGATTTCGTCAACTGTTAAATCGGTGATGTTGAGTAAATGGTTCATTGTTTTCAGGCGATAATGCCGACTCCCTCGGACAAAACTTGAGCGATTGCTGCGATGACTTCATCCATCTCGGCAATTGAAACTGTGATCGGCGGAGCAAGACGTAATGAAGTCGCGTTGACAGCGTTTGTCACGACTCCCCGATTTAACAACTCGAGATAGACGGCCTTGGCATCACGCTTTGATCCAAGTTCGACCGCTCGCAAGAGTCCTTGGCCGCGCACTTCAACGACTCCATCCACTTTGGCAAGTTGTTCTGCCAAGTACTGACCCTTGTCGTGTGAAAGCACCGGTGCGTTGATTCGACGCATCTCACCAATGACTGCAGTGATAGCCGCGCCAGCGATTGCCGTACCGCTATAGGTCGAACCATGATCACCTGGCTGGAAAACAGCAGCAACTTCACTCTTGGCCCAACAAGCGCCGACGGGGAAACCGTTTCCGAGAGCCTTGGCCATTGTGACAACATCGGGGACGATGTCGGCATGCTGGAAACCAAACCACTTCCCCGTTCGCGCAAATCCAGTTTGTACTTCATCAACCATCATCAACATGCCACGCTCGTCACACAACTTGCGAATGCCCTGCAGATATTCACGTGAAGCAGGAATGACTCCGCCTTCACCCTGAACGGTTTCAATAAGAATTGCCGAAACTGTCGGATCAATTGAGTCGACCAAAGCCTGCAGGTCACCAAATGCGACATGACGAAAGCCATCGGGCATCGGATGAAAAGGTTCTTGCTTTGCTGGTTGACCAGTGGCAGCGAGAGCGGCCAACGTCCGTCCGTGAAAACTTCCGAAAGCCGACACAACGACATGACGACCACGACCGCCGAAACGACGAGCCAACTTGAGTGCAGCCTCATTTGCTTCGGCGCCACTGTTGCACAAGAAAACTTGACCATGTGCACCCGATGCTTCAAACATCAATTCGTTAATGGCCATTGCGGCTTGTGTTGCAGCAGGATTCGCAAAGAAGTTGCTGACGTGCAACAGAGTTGATAGTTGCTGCGAAATTGCATCGGCGATCACCGGGTTGCTATGACCAAGCGAAACAACCGCGATACCTGAAAGGAAATCGAGATAACGCTTACCATTACTGTCCCACAGTTCGGTACCCAGACCCTTTTCAAACATCACCGCTGGCGCACCAAATACGGGCATGAAAGGGCAATATTGATTCGCTTGTCCCGTCTTTCGGTATGAACTTTCAACCATCGTGCCGATTCCGGAATCGGTGAAGAGCTCAAGAAGTAAAACGTGTGGAATCCGTCCGTCCAAAATGTGTGAACGCTTCACACCGTTACGCACGGCATGAACACAACTTTCAACCTTCGGAATCATTCCGCCAACAATCGTGCCATCAGCCATGAGCGCATCGAGCTCGTCAGGAGTCGTCTGTCGAATCAAACTGCTCGGATCGCTCACGACCTTTCGCAGACCTTCGATATCGGTGAGGTACACCAGCTTTTCTGCGCCGAGTGCTTCAGCAATTGCCCCAGCAACTGTGTCGGCATTGATGTTGTACGCCTGTCCATTGGCATCGACACCAATCGTGGCAATGACCGGAACAAACTCATCGTCAAGTAAACGTTGCAGAATTGCGGGGTTGATTTTTTCGACATCACCAACAAATCCGAGTTCGGGATCTTTGGGCGTTGCAGTAATGAGAGTTGCATCCTCGCCACTTACCCCCACTGCAAATCGGCCGTGAACATTGATCGCAGCCACGATTTGGGGATTCACTTGTCCGCTCAGCACCATTCGGGCAATGTCGACGGTTTCCGCGTCGGTGACCCGTAAACCGTTTCTGAATTCAGTGGTCTTACCAAGCCGAGTCATGAGATCGCTGATTTGCGGTCCGCCACCATGAACAACGACGGGCTTTAACCCAACGAGGCGCATCAACACGATGTCTTCAGCAAAAAGCGCGAGCGCATCAGATTCGGAAGCGCCAGCAAGCGCGTTGCCACCGTATTTGACCACTACGACCTTGTTGGCGAATTTGCGAATGTACGGCAATGCCTCAATAAGAACCGCAGCCCGTGACTCCGGAGCCAATGCATTTGATGAATTTTGTGTACTCACGGGTAAACCCCAATCGAAGTCAGTCCAGAAGTCTCTGGAAGTCCAAGGGCAACATTGGCGGCCTGCAATGCTCCGCCCGATGCGCCTTTACATAAGTTGTCTAATGCACTAATCACCATCACATAGCCAGTGCGTTCGTCGTATCGAGCCGTGATGTGCACCGCATTTGAACCGAGCGTTGCTTTTGTTGATGGAGACTCAGAACGAACAACCACGAAAGGCTCGTTGGCATAAAAGCTCTTGAGGGCGTCGAGCAACGATTGCGTCGTGATTGATGAACCATTAACTGGCCGCGCATAACACGTGGCCAGGATTCCTCTGTTCATCGGCACCAAGTGCGGCGTGAACAACAATTCGGCGCCGATTTGTTCTTGCATCTCGGGCGTGTGCCTATGGTCAAGTAGTCCGTAGGCATTCATATCTTCATTGA
>JBEDJE010000366.1:0-3015 GCA_041172985.1 Actinomycetota bacterium | reverse complement strand
CAAAATCTCGTCGTTGTCAATGTTGATGAGTCGTTGCCAGCAATCGATACTCCAACTGTGAGTGACCATCGCGGAGTTGAGCCCTACTGCACGAGTCTCCCAGTCCCCTGCCCGTTCCATGAGATAACACTCGCCGATGCGTTGGCTACAGGCAAAAGAATTGTCTTTATGGTGGGTACACCAGCTCATTGTCAGACTGGAGTTTGTGCGCCAGTTCTTGACGGCCTCATTGAAGTCGCGAATGATTTCAGCGATGTCATCTTTATTCACGCCGATGTCTATGCCGACGAAACTGCGACAACGACTGCGCCCGTGGTTGACGCGTTGAACTTAACCTTTGAGCCCGTACTTTGGGTGACCGACACTTCGGGCGTGATTACTCATCGATTCGAAGGTGTGTGGCACCCCGACGAAGTTCGCGAAGTGCTTGCGTAACGAACGAGTTGATCAGCTGAATGACTGGCCGCAACCGCATGAGCGAGTTGCGTTGGGGTTGATGATGTTGAAACCGGCTTGGTTCAAACCATCTTTGTAATCAAGAGTCGCGCCGAGCAACAACTGGGCTGAAGCCTGGTCGACAACTACCTTGACTGATTCGCCATAGGTGGCCTGCTCATCATCTTCGGCAATGTCGCTGTCGAAAAACATTTCGTACGAGAAACCACTGCATCCGCCGGGGCGAACTGCCACGCGCAATGCCATGTCATCGGCACCTTCGGCCTGAAGAAGTTCTTTAACTTTGACTGCTGCGGTGTCGGTGAGAGTAATCACGATGGTTCTCCTGAGATGGGTACTCGGGTCTCCCCGACCGATGGTCACTCATCGGTATTCACACATTACCTGCCTTATGTGCACTTGTCATACCGATACCATGAAGCCATGTCGACCATGCGGGTCCCTCCCTCCATCGAAGAGGTCACAAATCTGCTCCGAGCGGTCATCGACCCCGAACTCGGCAGTGACATCGTTGAACTGGGTATGGCCTACTGTGCCGAGGTCTCCGACCGCGGCGAGGTCATCGTTGCCGTCAAACTGACCATCGGTGGGTGCCCGTTACGAGGCCAAATCAAGAAAGATATTGAGTCTCGGGTCGCTACCCACCCAGGTGTCTCACACGTCAAGATCGAGTGGGGCGAGATGAACGCCGAAGAGCGCTCGGCCACGATGGCTAAGGCTCGCTGGAACGCCAAAGAAAACGCCAAAGAAACAGCCATTCCGGCAACGACACGAATCTTGGCTATTGCCTCAGGAAAAGGTGGCGTCGGAAAAAGTTCGGTCACCGTCAACTTGGCGGCATCAATTGCCGCCAAAGGATTCACAGTTGGCGTTCTTGATGCCGACATTTGGGGTTTCTCAGTGCCGCGCATGCTCGGTCTTGATCAACGGCTTGAGGCCAAACATGACCCGATATCTGATCGCCCCAAGATTCAGCCCAATCAGCGTGTCGTTGGCAAGGGTCTACTCAAAGTCGTTTCAACTGGCTTCCTTGTTGAAAACGAAAGCACTGCGCTGATGTGGCGTGGACTCATGCTCACCAAGGCCGTCGAGCAATTCCTTAACGATGTTGCGTGGGGCGAACTTGATTATTTGCTGATTGACATGCCACCCGGAACTGCCGCCAGGAACTGGTGATGTGCAAATGGGTCTGTCGCGCATGTTGCCTCGTACCGACATGATCATCGTCACCACTCCGGCCGTGAGTGCTCAAAAAGTAGCCATCCGCGCCGCCGACATGGCGCGTCGCTCGTACCTACGTATCGCTGGTGTCATCGAAAACATGAGCGCGTTTGTCTGCGATCACGGAACGTCGTATCCATTATTTGGTACTGGCGGAGGTCAAACACTCGCCGACGAAATTGGTGCACCACTCTTGGGGCAGATTCCGATTGAGTCGTCGGTGGCCGAAGGTGGAGACACCGGCGAACCGGTTGCACTTGCTGGTGTCGGTCTGGCTGCCGATGCATTTCGAGCAATCGCTACTTTGATCGTGACCGAAACGGTTCCTCCAGTGCAGATGGCCGATTGTTCAGCCCGCACATTTAGCGAGTCAGAAGTCTCACTTCGCCCGCGCGACAAATAATCAGCGATCGTTGCTAATTCATACCCCTAGGGGTACAGTCATATTGACGAAAGGACTGTCATGCAACTGCCCGAAGATGTCACCATTGATCTCACAAAACGTCTCCGTCGTATCGAAGGCCAAGTACGAGGAATTCAACAGATGCTCGCCGAGAGTCGCGAGTGTCGCGATGTCGTGGCGCAAGTGTCTGCGGCTAGCAAAGCGCTTGATCAAGTCGGATTCAAATTGCTAGCGACTGGTCTGAGTCACTGCTTAGCAAACCCTAAAGAAGCCGCAGCAAATGGCTTCAACCTCGACGAGGTTGAAAAACTCTTTATGAAGTTGGCCTAAAACAGTTAGCGACGAAGGCGCAAACTGTTTGCGACAACAAAGGCACTTGACAATGCCATCGCTAGACCTGCAAGCACGGGGTTCATGAGCCCGGCAACTGCTAGCGGTAAAGCAGCAACGTTGTATGCAAAGGCCCAAAACAAATTGGCGCGAATGATTCTGAGTGTCCGGCGACTTAATGCAAGAGCTTTGGGGACGACAGACAAATCACCACTGATGATCGTTAAGTCCCCGGCCTCCATCGCCGCATCGGTTCCAGTGCCCATGGCAATTCCGAGATCGGCTGCGACTAGCGCTGCTGCGTCGTTCACCCCATCACCAACCATGGCCACACTTGCGCCGCTCGCTTGCAATTCGGTGACTATACGCAACTTGTCGCCAGGCAATACACCGCTGCGCGTTTCGCCAACATCAATACCGACTTGTCCGGCAACATATTCCACCGGACCAATCGCATCGCCAGAGACAATCATGGGCCGCACGCCAAGTTCGCGTAGTTCGGCAACTATCGATGCAGCTGTTGGCTTGATTTGGTCACTCACCTCGAAACGAGCCACTACTTCCCCATCAACGGTTGCTTCAACAATCGTCGCAACTGAGGTGCC
>JBEDJE010000365.1:0-2869 GCA_041172985.1 Actinomycetota bacterium | reverse complement strand
CGGAACCGCCGATGCCGTGACTGCATTGCAGCTCGACACCAAGATCGACGGAATCCCCGCCGATGTTTTGGCCGCCGCTCTCGAGCAGGCCAAAGAAGCTCGCCTCAAGATTCTCGACGTGATGAACGCCGCGATTTCAAAGGGCCGTGACACGGTTGCTGAATCAGCTCCGAAGATCATCTCGATCAACATCCCCATGGACAAGATCGGTGAAGTCATCGGACCGAAGGGCAAGGTCATCAACACCATTCAGCAAGAGACCGGCGCCGACATTGCTGTCGACGACGACGGCGTTGTTGGCATCGTGACGATTGCTGCTGTTGAAGGCTGGCGTATGGAAGATGCCAAGGCTCGTATCTTGGCCATCGTCGATCCGCCCAAGGCCGAACTCGGCGCCATCTACAACGGTCGCGTTGTGAGCATCACCAAGTTCGGTGCATTCGTCAACATCTTGCCGGGACGTGATGGACTCATTCACATCTCGAAGCTCGGTGGCGGAAAGCGCATCAACAATGTGGAAGATGTCTTGAGCCTCGGCCAAGAAATCGAAGTTCGTGTTGAAGACATCGATGACAAGGGCAAGGTCAGTTTGACCCTTGCTGGCGATCCGCCGGCGCCCGCTGCATCATCATCGGGTTCTTCGTCAGCACCGGCTTCAGCACCTCGTGCCGCTGCAGCTGATGGTCCCGTGACCGTGAGCTTCGACGACGCATTCGACAGTGAAATCAGTAGCGAAATCGGCGACCTCGGTCCTGGTGGAGCAGCTGGTGGTGAAGGAAGCGGCGGTCGTGATGACCGTGGTGGACGTGGCGGTCGTGACCGCGGTCCGCGCCGTCATCGCTGATTCATCAGCACACAATTTAGTAACACTCTGAGTGTTCACAGGCTCCTGATCTCGAAAGAGACAGGAGCCTGTGTCGTTCTTGGGTTTATGATCGGTGCATGAGCGAAGCGAATCATGGTGCCCAGAAAATCCGCGTTGGTGTCTTTGGCGCTGGCGGACGCATGGGTGCCACGGTGTGTGATGCAGTCATGGCCGATCCCGATCTTGAATTAGTTGCCGCAGTCGATCCGGCATGTGCTGGCACTGTGATTCACGGAATCACTATTGGTGCCGATCCGCGAGCAATGGCCGATGCGGGCGTGCAAGTTGCTGTTGACTTCACCATTGCTGCAGCCTCACGAACCAACTTGCAGTGGTGTGCATTGCATGGTGTGCACGCAGTTGTTGGAACAACTGGTTTCAGCGACGCTGACCTGGCTGGTTTTCGTTCGGCGTTCACTTCGTCGAACTGCATGATTGCGGCCAACTTTGCCATCAGTGCAGTACTCATGATGAAGTTTGCCGAGATGGCATCGCCGTGGTTTGAGACTGCAGAAATCATTGAGTTGCATCACGACAACAAAGCTGATGCACCAAGTGGCACTGCTGTCGCAACAGCCAATCGTATGGCCCAAGTGGAACTGCAGTTGCTACGGCAAATCGCATGGCCGCAGCATCAAGTGAGTGGGCCGCTGATCCGACAACTCATGAAGTGATTGCTGGAGCGCGAGGCGGCAAAGGCCCAGCCGATATTCGTTTGCACGCGGTTCGTATGCGCGGCATGGTTGCGCATCAAGAAGTGATCTTGGGTTCGGCTGGGCAAACATTGACCATTCGCCAAGACAGTTACGACCGCGTGAGCTTTATGCCGGGTGTGGTGTTGGCCTGCAAAAAGATTGCTGGCCTACCTGGTCTCACCATGGGTCTCGAACCCGCCCTGGGTTTGTAAATCGCGTTTAGCGAAACTCAGAGGTGTTCGAGAACGATTTCGCAAGCGCTGACAGTGATGCCCGCGCCTTCTTCAACATTGATCTCGGTGATGACACCGTTTTCAATGATGGCCGAGTAGCGCTGCGAACGTGATCCGAGACCAAATCCCGAACCGTCCATCGCGAGTCCCATGGCGGCGGTGAATGCACCAGCACCATCGGCCAACATCAAGATGCCTTCGGCTCCGCTGGCCTTGCTCCACTGATCCATGACCCACGGATCGTTCACGCTGACGCAGGCGATGGTGTCAACACCCTTGGCGCGAAGTGCAGCCTGGTTCTTGACGTAGCCGGGCAAGTGAACCATCGAGCAACCAGGTGTGAATGCGCCAGGTACGGCGAACAAAACAACTTTGCCTTTACCCAAAGCGTCAACTGAGTTGACCGGCGAGGGCATGCCATTGTCGCCAAGGACATGCAGTGTGACGTTGGGGATGTTGCTTCCGACTGAAAGGCTCATGATGACTCCGTTGGTTGAAGATGTACAGAAAATGTGTTGTCATAAATCTAGAACAACACGATGACCTATTGCTCGGTGGGGTGCTCAATTTCGTGAATGACTTCAGGAATATCGCGCTTGGCCTTACGGGCCGATTGGATGAACGAGAGAGCGAAGAGTCCGCCTACGACATACCACTGGTAATCCTCCATCCAGCTGAGGAACGAACGGATCTGGTCTTCAAAGGCTTTGCCTCCAGCCCACAAGACTGCCAAGCGAATGGCGATACCAATGGCCAGCAGCGAGGCGAACTTACGAGGGTCGATACGTCGGTGACCAGCCATCATCCATACCAAGTTGGATCCGCAGAACAAAATGATGACGAGCCAGCCAGCTCGGTCGATGGCTTTTTCAAACCAGCGATAGATAGCGGGCAATTCGCCGGCCTTTTGTTCGGTCCAACCAATGGCCCGCTCGCCATACCAGCGACCCAAGAAGAACAAGACCATGCCGGCAATAAAGATTCGGGTGAAGCCAATCAGGGCGTAGGGGAGGGGATCGATAAATGGCACCGAGCCAAACAGGTTGCGACTGCGGCTTGCCATCGCGAGCACGACG
>JBEDJE010000364.1:0-2530 GCA_041172985.1 Actinomycetota bacterium | reverse complement strand
ACATCGTGGTGCCGGTTGGTCGTAAGGCCGAGGGCTACTTGCGCTTCCGCGACTACAACCTTGGTACACCATTCAACGGTTTCAGCGATCAGCCGTCATATGCCAACGCTAAAGAAATTGGCGAATACGTTGTTGATCTGTATGCCAGTGGTGCAGTCGACAAAGTTGTTCTCGTGTACACACGATTCATCACATCGGGTTCACAAGAGGTCGTTTTGCGTCCGCTCGTGCCGCTCGAGCGTTCAGTGGTCGAAGGTGGCGACGGCAAGCCCGAAGGTGCGAGCGCCGATTACGAATACGAACCAGATCCGACTTCAATCTTGGAAACATTGATTCCTCGTTACATCGAAGCTCGTGTCTATGCAGCACTTCTGAACGCCGCGGCCAGCGAACACGCTTTCCGTCAACGCGCGATGAAGAGCGCAACCGACAACGCGGAAGAGCTCATTAAGAATCTTTCACGCATTATGAACCGAGCCCGTCAAGACTCAATCACCACCGAAATTATGGAAATCGTCAGTGGTGCTGAAGCCTTGTCAGGCGACAGTGGCAAGCACGTTCGGCTTGTCGAAATTGGACCTATCGGCAATTCAGAATTTGCAAAGCAGTAAGTACTCCTCGAGTAGCGCAGCATTCTCCAAAGGAAAAACATTATGACAATGACAGAGAATCAACTAAAGGACGGACGGGTCGTCGGTATTGCTGGCCCCGTTATCGACGTCGAGTTCCCTCGGGGTTCACTCCCCGAATTGAACACGGCGCTCGAGTTCACCGTGAACATCGGTGGCGAGGACATCAAAGTTCTCGCCGAAGTTGCTCAGCAACTCGGTGAAGGTCGCGTGCGTGCCGTTTGCTTGAAGCCAACTGACGGTTTGCGTCGCGGTACTGCCGTGCGTAACACCGGTCGTGGCTTAAGCGTGCCCGTCGGTGACCGCGTGCTTGGTCACGTATGGAACGCATGGGGCGATGTGCTCGATGGCGATCCGGCTGACTTCGCCGACATGGAGCGTTGGGACATTCACCGTCCAGCCCCAGACTTCGCAGCACTCGAACCGCAAAAGCGCATGTTCGTCACTGGCGTAAAAGTTATTGACCTTCTCACCCCGTACTTGGCTGGTGGAAAGATTGGTTTGTTCGGTGGTGCAGGCGTGGGTAAGACCGTGCTCATTACCGAAATGATTAACCGCGTTGCTTCACAGCACGGTGGTGTGTCGGTGTTCGCCGGAGTCGGCGAGCGTACCCGTGAAGGTACCGACCTTCGTATTGAAATGGAAGAGTCGGGCGTGTTCGAAAAAGCCGCCTTGGTCTTTGGCCAGATGGACGAACCACCGGGCGTGCGCCTTCGTGTTGCTTTGTCAGCTCTCACCATGGCTGAGTACTTCCGTGACGTGCAGAACCAGGACGTGTTGTTGTTCGTTGACAACATTTTCCGTTTCGTGCAGGCCGGTTCAGAAGTGTCAACGCTTCTTGGCCGTATGCCATCAGCCGTGGGTTACCAGCCCACACTTGCTGACGAAATGGGTCAGTTGCAGGAGCGCATTACCTGCCGACGACTACACCGACCCGGCTCCGTTCACCACGTTCACCCACCTCGATGCGACCACCGAATTGTCACGTCAAGTGGCAGCGCTCGGTATCTACCCAGCTGTAGACCCCTTGGCTTCAACGTCGACAATCTTGTCGCCAGAAGTTGTGGGAGAGCGTCACTACAAGGTGGCTCGTGACGTGCAGGAAAACTTGCAGCGTTACAAAGAACTCCAGGACATCATTGCCATTCTTGGTCTTGATGAACTCAGCGAAGAAGACCGCCTCACGGTGTCACGTGCTCGCAAGATTCAGCGTTTCTTGTCGCAGCCGTTCTTCGTTGCCAAGGTGTTCACCGGTATCGAAGGCGAATTTGTGCCGGTTGATGAAACCGTTGCCAGCTTCGAAGCAATTCTCAATGGTGACCTTGACCATTTGCCCGAGCAGGCGTTCTTGAACGTCGGCGGCATTGATCAAGTACACGCCAAGGCGAAAGCGCTTCAGGAGAGCCTCTGATGGCAGAAGCAAGCACGATGCGTGTTGAAGTCGTCTCGCCAGAACGAGTGTTGTTCTCTGGCGAGGCAACTCAGGTCATCACCCGCACCCTTGGTGGTGGAGAGGTGGCGTTCTTGGCTGGACACGCACCGTTTCTTGCAGCGCTCATTCCGAATCACACCCGCGTGTACTTGGCCGAAGGAACAATTCTCGACGTCGCAGTGCACGGTGGGTTTGTTGAAGTGAGCAATGGCAAAGTGTCAATCTTGACCGACTTCGCCGAACTTGGTTCTGAAATTGACAAGGCCAAAGCACAGGCCGATATTGAGCGTTTGCAAGAACAATTGCGTCACGAAAATGACGCGGCTGGAGCTGCTGAGTTGGCACGAGCCCATGCTCGTTTGTCAGCTGCCGGCGGCGTCAGCGGCACCGCCGCTGCTCACTAATCCTTGAGCTCTTCCGCTTTTTAGCGGCCAGTGATTTTCGTTGGTGTCAGTCGCAACGTCAGTCG
>JBEDJE010000363.1:0-3040 GCA_041172985.1 Actinomycetota bacterium | reverse complement strand
CGGTTGGAAGTTCGGCTGCGTCTCCCCATGCCATGCGCACGTAGAAGCTGCCTTCATGACCCTCTTTAGGTTCGAGGTTGGCAGTGCTCATTCGGCGCGGCGGTTCATGGCCAAGTCGTGCTGACTTCCAACCTTTGATCTCGCTGAGTTCAGTATTCGGAACATTGATGTTGGCCACAATCGGGGTCGTCGGCATGTTGGCCACCAATCCTTCGACAAAGGCTGCGGCAACTGACGCTGCGGTCTCCCACTTCTGACCAACCAACATTTCGTCCCAACCTTGGCCTTCAACGCCAAATCCGGTGACGGCTTGGCTGACTGCAATGCCCGAAATCAAACCATTGCGAGCGGTGAGAGCAGCACCCACTGTTCCGGAGTGATACACCGATCGACCCACGTTGGCGCCAGGGTTGATTCCGGACACAACTAAATCAAAAGGCGCACCAAAGGCACCAAGACGCGAGAACATCACACAAAGTGCCGGAGGCCCAGTGACTGCCCATGCTTCATCGATACCGTCAACATGCGCACGATGTACTTCAGGTTGAATCAAGTGCAATGCACCAAGCGCTGCTCCAGCACCAGAAAATTCGCGATCAGGGGCGGCAATCACTACTTCACCAAAGGGACGCATCGCACGGGCTAAAACATGCAATCCGACTGAATCGATTCCATCATCGTTAGTAAGCAAAATTCTCATAATGACATCGTTGCCGATCTAGTAGTAGAGATCTTCATAAAAAGGGTGACGCTTGGCTTAACGTCCAGTGAAATTCGCGGGCCGCCGTTCCAGGAACGAGGCAACGCCTTCACGATGATCATCACTCTTAAAGCTTGCCGACATTGCCGAAGTATGTCGTTCCATATGTTCAGCGACTGGCGCGGTCAAACCCATGTACGTGAGTTCTTTGATGAGTTTCAAACTATGCGGTGAACCAGTAGCGATTCGTTCTGCAAGTTCATATGCCCGAGGCAACAAGTCTTTTGATTCAACGACATCAAGTACATAGCCAAGTCGCAAAGCTTCAGCAGCATCGATCATGTCTCCGGTATAGGTCAGACGCAATGCATTTTGAACACCGATGATGCGCGGCAGCAACCAAGTGCCAGCACCAGTGTCTGGCACGAGGCCACGATGCACAAAGTTCCAGGCGAACTTCGCATTGGTTGAGGCCAAACGAATATCGCACTGCGACGTGAACTCGGCACCCATCCCCACAGCAGGTCCATCAATTGCACAGATAGTTGGCTTTGGACATTGAACGATTGGCCACCATTTTTCGGTTTCTTCAGCCGATCCCCGCAACCCTCGCTGCGCCCCCGGAATGGTTGATAGATCTGCCAAATCTGTTCCTGCGCAAAACGCGCCATGCCAAATCTGTTCCTGCGCAAAACGCGCCAGGGACTCCGGTGATCACGAGCGCTGCAATATCGTCTTCACCGGCATGCTGCACTGTTTCGATGAAGTCGAACAGAATCGCAAATGTCATCGCATTTTTCTTTTCGGGACGATCAATCGTGATCGTGCCAATCTTGCCGTCGCGTGAGTATTTGATGTGCTCGCTCATAACAGTCCTGACGATCGTTCTTACTGGGAAACCAATTTGTAATCGCTGGTCTCGGGGACACGAGTTTGTTCCCAGAACTCAAGAACACTGAATGGCCAGTTTTGCGCCGTGCGTCCATGGGCATTTTTGTACCAACTACTCACTGTTGAGAAGCCCCACGTTCGCAATTTGTTTGCTGCATCGATGCGCTCGTTGTAGTTGTCGTGAACTTCTTGCAACGGATCAAGCGAACCTAGCTTTGACTCAAGCAAAAGCCGCGCACACTCAACCAAGTAGTACACCTCGCACTCGCTGAAATAAATAATTGATCCATTAGCGACGATGTTGGTGTTCGGTCCGTACAAACAAAAGAAGTTTGGGAAGTTCGGAATGACCACACCCAGATAGGCCCGGGCATCCCCCGACCACTGCTCGTGTAGATCAACTTTGTTTCGACCAGTGACCTTCATTGGGGTCAAAAACTGACTGGCCTTAAAACCTGTTCCGTAAATGATCACATCTACTTCGCGAAGTTGCCCATCGGCTGTGCGAATGCCAGCGGCTTCTATGCGCTCAATCTTGTCGGTCACCAAACTCACATGTGGTTGGCGCAAAGATAAGGCGAACGAACCATCGTCAACAATGAAACGCTTGGAAAGTGGCGGATAATTCGGGGTGAGTTGAGCCCTCAGCGTTTCATCACCTTCGGTGAGAGCATTTGTCCATTCAGTCAACATCTGTCGCATCATCTCGTTCATGAGACCGACCGACTTTTCTGTTGGTGGATAATCAGGATCAACTGTGGCCGCCGGCAACATGCCTTCAGCGCCGCGCCAGAACATCGAGAAGCGATACCACTCGGCGTAGAACGGAACGTGCGACAACATCCAGTTGAAACCATTCGGAACAGTTTCTTGATAACGCGGCGCCGGAATCATCCACGGCGTCGTGCGCTGGAACACATATAACTCACCGGCTTGCTTAACAACTTGCGGAATGAACTGACACGCACTTGCACCCGTGCCGATGACCGCCACTTTTTTGCCGGTGAGATCAACATTGAAATTCCATGTCGCCGAGTGAAAAGCCTCGCCGGCGAAAGAGTCAATGCCGGCGATATCGGGAAAATTCGGTCGATTGAGTTGACCAACTGCCGAGACCAAGATGTTGGCTCGGTCGACACGCTTGGTGCCAGCGGCATTCATTGAAGTCACAACCCACTGCTGGGCATCTTCATCCCAAACAGCAGATTCAACTTCGGTTTTGAAATTGATAATGGGCAGCAAACCGAATTCTTCGGCACAGTTACGGAAGTACTCGTGCAGTACTTGGCGCGGGCTAAAGAAGAACGGCCAGTCGTGGCGCTGCGCAAAGCTGTAGCTGTACATGTGGTTTTGAATGTCAACGCGACATCCGGGATATTTGTTTTCGAGCCAAGTGCCGCCGACATCTTCGTTCTTTTCAAGAATGGTGACAGGTACTCCTGCTTGGCG
>JBEDJE010000362.1:0-2997 GCA_041172985.1 Actinomycetota bacterium | reverse complement strand
CCTTGGGGCGGCCAATTTTTATTTGATTTGGGTTCGCGATTTGGGAGGAGCGAAGTGACGGTTCCTCTCCCCGCATCGCAGGATGTGTGCGAAGTGACGGTTCCTCTCCCCGTATTGCAGGATGTGTGCGAAGCGACAGTTCGTTATTCGGCGCAATCAACGCAGTAGTTGTCGTCCTCAGGTTTGCCGTTGACAAATGCGGTGAGCCAATCAATAAATCGCACACCATTCATCTCTTCGGTGTACAACTCGTCGCGAACTGCGATGGTGTGCTCGGCGCCAGGCGAAATCCAGTTCGCAACATTTGCTCCGGTTGCTTCAATCTTTGACTCATTGGTGCGCATGACTGAAACCAAGTTGTCGGGGGAAAGCCCAGCCATTTGTGCGAACTGAGAAAGCACGGGGTCAAATGCGTAGTCGTGACGAAGAAACGTGATCTTTGGGTTGTGCTCGGCAGCTTTGATGAATGTGTACGCCGGTGTGAATTGATCAACGGTGAGGCCTTCAATTTCGGGCCAATCGGGAAGTGTTTCGAGAGTTCCCCAATTACCAACAACAAAGCCCATGGCATCGGGAACAGCTCCAGAACTATCGGCGAAGACTTTGAGATCAGCGTTTGGTAACTGATCGCCGGCCATAGCAGCGAAGACCGGAGTAGGGAATGAGCCAGCGCTTGATCCAGCAACGACCAACTGCGTGGTGTTGGGAAAGCGCTCGATCATGGTGTCAAGAGCACTGGATGCATTGACGAATCCTTTGTGCTGAACAACAACTCCATTGCCGTAGTCCTTTGTGATGTTTCCCGAGTGAACAATAATCTGCGAACGGATTTTCGGGATTCTCAAAGTCAAGAATCCCAGGGGCATCAGTGAGTTGTGAGACTGGGGCGATCTTCTCGCTGTACGTGCCACTGCCGGGTTTGCACATCTCGCCACTGAAACAGGCACCGCCACCTTCGAGATAGAACAAGACTTTGGTGGGACTCGCCTCACGCACATAGAAATGGAACGCGCTTCCGTCGGCGCACATGCAGTCGCTGGGGGCATCAACTGTTTCCCACGTGGTTGAGTAAACAGGTTGCTCGGTCGGATTCGGAACTGACGTATCTGCAATGGGTGCTTCGGTGGATGCAGTTGCTTCCGTAGTTGGAGTTGAGGTATCGGTCGAACCCGACGACTCGTCACCTCCACACGAGGCCAACGCGATTAACCCAGCAACAGCAAGTGTCGCGCCGACGCGGAAAGAAGTACTTGAAAATTGACGTGATGTCATTGTTTACTCCCTAGTAGTTGTGTCAGATTACAAAGAGCAGTTGGTGTCTGCATGGCTATTAGTCCAAACGGAAGGGCCCTTTGAGGGAACTTCCATTCATCCTCTGGGAAAGATTCAGGCATCGATATGTCCGAGGAGGCTTTATGTCAGATAGTGGATTGTGTCCAAGTTGCAATGCGTACATTGGTACTGAGTCGCGAAGATCATGTCCGAATTGCGGGCACGATTTCGAGTCTGGGAACGGAGATGGCCCGTACTTTGATGATGAATTAGATGATGATGATCTCGACGACGATGATCGTGATGATGACGACGATCTGTGAGATACCGTTACATGAGTGTCTGAAGTTGAAGGTCGAGCCCCAGGTTTCATTGATGCCTCGGTTCTTCCTCAACCGTCTGATGCTCGTATCGCAGTTCGGGTGAGTCGCCCCGGACTTCGCGCGATTCGCTCGGGTAGTCCGTGGTTGTTCGATCAAGCTGTTGAATCCCATAAGCCATCAGGTAATAGTGGCGATTTGGCTGTGGTTTTTGACGACAACCGACGTTTCGCCGCGATTGGTTTGTGGGATCCCGAATCGCCGATCCGAGTCAAAGTGCTTCATGTTGGCAAGCCAGTCACGATTGATGACGACTGGTGGCGAAACAAAATGCAACAGGCGTTAGATGTGCGTCGTGAGTTGTTAAGCAACGGATTGACGACAGGCTTTCGTTGGGTGCACGGAGAGAACGATGGTTTGCCCGGATTGATCGTCGACCAGTATGCGTCAACTGTGGTGATCAAGTTGTATACGGGTGCCTGGTTCGTTCATTTGCGTTCAATCATGAAGGCACTCATCGAAGTTGGCTCGGTTGAACGAGTAGTGATTCGCTTTTCACGGCTCGTGCGTGACGGCGAAACATACGACTTGGTTGATGGCGACACCCTGTACGGCGAAGCCCCGACAGGGCCAATCATGTTTTTGGAGAACGGTCTCGCTCTTGAAGCAGACGTCGTCTTTGGCCACAAAACTGGACACTTCTTAGATCAACGCGACAACCGAGCGATCGTGCGCAACTTAGCGAGCGGTTGTCGAGTGCTTGACGTGTTTTCAAGTACTGGTGGATTCACTTTGTCGGCTGCAGCGGGCGGAGCAAAATCAGTTCACATGGTCGACGTGAGCGCGCCAGCTCTTGCAACGGCTCATCGCAATCTTGGGCACAACAGCTCTTGCAACGGCTCATCGCAATCTTGAACACAACAAAGAGATTGGTTCAATCACATCGTGCAAGGTGACCGATGTTCGTGGTGATGCCTTTGCAGTTCTTGAAGACATGGTTGAACGAGGCGAGCAATTTGACATTGTGATTTTGGATCCACCGTCATTTGCGCAAAATCAGGCATCAATTTTGCGGGCCTTGAGTTCGTATGAACGTTTGGCTCGTCTCGGCTTGCGACTCACCGCACCAGGTGGAACTTTGTTGCAAGCATCCTGTTCAAGTCGCGTCAACATTGATGAACTGGCAGATGCGGCATATCTTGCTGCTCGAACTGCCCAAGTTGATATTGATGAATTCAAACGCACCGAACACGCGGTTGACCATCCGATTGGTTTTGAATTTGGTGCGTACTTAAAGGCGATTTACTACAAGGTCACGCCGTACGGCATTTAGCCGTTGACTTTAAGGAACTTGCTGAACTTCTTGCGCGGCTTGTTGTCGGCAGCAATCATGCGGGCCATGTCG
>JBEDJE010000361.1:0-3239 GCA_041172985.1 Actinomycetota bacterium | reverse complement strand
GTTCAATCGACCGATCGAGTCGTTTTTTGACGATTGCAAGCAATCCAACGATGACACCGATGGGTCCGGCGACCAACAAAATCTCATCCCAGCCACCTTGATGGGCCAGTAATGCAATGATTGATGCGGTCATAGAAAAGCCTTCGTGAACTGCGCCTCTTGACAGAGGTTCTCGGTGCTTCCCACTCTACGATCAATGGAACAAGTTCAAAGGATTTGCAGGTATCACCGTGACAACAACCATGCGCGAACAGGTCGAAGAGACCATCGAAGTTATTCGCCCAGCCTTGCAGGCTGATGGTGGCGATATTGAGTTGAAAGAAGTCGATGAAGTCACCGGAATTGTGACCGTGACTTTGGTCGGAGCCTGTGGAACTTGCCCCGCCTCAACACAAACTTTGAAGCAAGGTATCGAGCGCATTATGCGAGATCGTGTTGATGGTGTCACCGAGGTCGTGAACGTATGAGTCGTCGCGATCGCAATCCCGACACTCTCTTTGCTGCGGCCCTCGAAGGCGACCGCAGCGCTTTAGCTCGTTTGTTGTCGATGATCGAACAAGGCGGAGACGATGCACGCACCGTTGGTCGCTTGTCGTATCCGCTTGGTGGTCATAGCTACACCGTTGGTCTCACTGGCGCACCAGGTGCCGGCAAGAGCACGCTCACGTCATCGATCATTGGTCACCTACGCAAGATGGATCTTGAAGTTGCGGTGTTGGCAATCGACCCGTCGTCACCATTTACCGGTGGCGCAATTTTGGGCGACCGCGTGCGCATGCAAGACCACGCAACCGACCGTGGAGTGTTTATTCGCTCAATGGCAACCCGTGGTCACTTGGGTGGCTTGTCGTTGGCAGCACCCGAAGCGATTCGTTTGCTTGATGCGATTGGTCGCTTGTGGGTTTTGGTCGAGACCGTTGGCGTGGGTCAGGTCGAAGTCGAAATTGCTGGCAAGGCCGACACGACTGTTGTTGTGGTGAACCCAGGTTGGGGAGACTCGGTGCAGGCCAACAAGGCTGGTCTCATGGAGATCGCCGACGTGTTTGTGATCAACAAAGCCGATCGCAAGGGCGTGGACGAAACTCGTCGCGACCTCGAGCAGATGCTTGATCTGTCTGATCTACCGCATGAAGCATGGCGTCCACCGATTGTGCCAACTATTGGTTCAACTGGCGAAGGTGTTCCGGCGTTGTGGGAAGTTGTTCAGCAACACCGTGCGCACATCAGTAGCAGTGGCGAACTTGATCGTCGTCGTCGCTTTCGTTTGCGCGAAGAGTTGCGCGAAATTGTGGCCCGTCGTCTCGAACAAAAGGCTCGCGAAATTTGTACGGGCGACCGTTGGGATCAGTTGCAAGACGGAGTCATCGCACGCTCGCTTGACCCGTGGAGCGCAGCTGACGAAATGCTGAAGGCCGTCGGCGCTTAGTTAAAGGAATAAAAAATGGAAGATCTCGTTCTGCTCGAGCGTCGCCCTGATGGGGTCGCGGTCGTCACTCTCAACAATCCCAAGGTCAAGCCGTATTGACCCGCATCAAAGAGATCGCACTCGAGCTAACCGCCAATCCGCCAGGCGCAGTTGTGATCACTGGCGGCGAGCGCATTTTTGCTGCTGGCGCCGACATCAGCGAATTTGGCGGAACCTCCGAAGGCGATCGCATCGGACTCGGATTTCACAGTGCCCTCGACGCCGTTGCTGCTATTCCACGTTTCGTGATTGCCGCAGTGAGCGGTTACGCACTTGGTGGCGGATGCGAACTCTCTATGGCATGCGACTATCGCATTGCTGGTGAAAAAGCAGTGTTTGGTCAACCCGAAGTTTTGCTGGGCATTATTCCGGGAGGCGGCGGAACACAACGTTTGCCACGCTTGGTTGGGTCAAGTCGCGCCAAAGAAATTGTGATGACTGGTCGCCAAGTGAAGTCTGACGAAGCGTTGCGCATCGGACTCGTTGACGAGGTTGTTCCGAATGACCAACTGCACGAACGCGCTTTCGCACTCGCTGCCGAAGTTGCGCGTGGTGCATTGCAAGCTCACGCTGCGATGAAGCAGGCGATTGACAAGGGAATGTCTTCGACGTTGGTCGACGGGCTACTTCTTGAACGTCAACTATTCACTGATGTTTTTGCCACCGACGACAGCCAGATTGGCGTGAAGAGTTTCTTAGAAAATGGTCCAGGAAAAGCGACTTTCACTGGCAAGTAATCACAAACCAGTGCGCGCGATGTCGTAAGCACCAATTGTTGAACGCGCGATTGCATCCCACGAGAATCGTGAATGCAAAACCTCAGAACCTTGTTGTTGCATTTTGTTGGAGACACTCGGGTTCATCAGCACTCGTTCAATACGTGTCGCAAGTTCTTTGGCATTGCCGGGTTCAAACATCAAACTGGCTTCGGTGCCTTCCATGATTTCGGCAAGTCCACCAGTTCTTGCGACGATGGTTGGAGCATTCGCCGCCAGAGATTCAAGAGCAACGATGCCAAATGGTTCGTACAGCGACGGGATGACCACGCAGCCGGCTTGATGAAGCAAAGTACGTAACTCATCATCGGCGACGTAACCGGCTAGCTGCACGAGATCGCTCACACCTTCAATATCAACCTGGCTTTGTAATTCGGGCAGGTATGGTCCGCGCCCGGCAATGATGCAATGAATCCCGGGCACGCGCCCACGTAAACGACCAATCGCTTGGGCCAATACCTGAAAGCCTTTTTCGTATTGCACGCGACCCCAAGCCAACACCAACATGCTTCGATCTTGTTCGTCGCTGGGTGACCACACATCGACGTCGACTCCGTTAGGAATGAGTTGCACCTGATCGGGTATCAATTCAAAACCGTCAATGACTTCGCGTTGCATAAATCGCGAGCAACAAATCACACGCTGCGATGTATTGGCAATCCATGATTCAACTGAATGGATTGAAGCAGAGTTTCCTTCGGGAACATTGCCACCGTGCCGTCCGCTTTCGGTCGAATGAAAAGTGGTGACGAGCGGAACTGCGCACATCGTTGCCAGCGATTGACCAGCCCAAGCAGAACGCCAATCGTGCGCGTGCACGACATCGGGTCGCCACGAACCAAGATGCGCAAAGAGTGCAGTGAGGTGATGATTCCCCGACGCCACAAATGACACGGCATCATCGTCTGGTAGCCAGGGCAAATCGACATTGGCACGAATGATTCGTACGGCGGCGACAACCTGATCACTGGCAACCCCGTGAGCGGCCAGGGTAAAGA
>JBEDJE010000360.1:0-3112 GCA_041172985.1 Actinomycetota bacterium | reverse complement strand
CAAACCTTTTGAATGGCGCAAGAAGTGGGCCCGCGACTGGCCGAATGTTCGCTATTGCAGTGACCGTTGTCGCCAAACAAAAATCTGACGCCCAGCGACCCACACCGCGCGATAGATCGAACATCTGACCTGCGGTTTAGGAAACCCTGAGTTACTGTCCGACTGGAATTGGCAAGTTCAGCGAAGCCATAGTTTGTATGCAATTTTGACTAGCTGGTACCAACTAGTTCTAGAAAATATCGTTCACTTTGTGCAATGAGTGTGTCACGATTGTGAACGCTGAACACTAACAACATCTCCGTCAGTCTTACTCTCAAGATTCGTAATTGTGTAGCCCTCAATGGTGACAGATTGGTTCAATCGAATTAGAGGGTCATATCTAACTTCCACCTGCGGACCACGCATATCCTTTGGGTCCCATTTCTGATTGGGATTATTGGGGTTACCCCAATCGCAATTCGTACAAGTAACGTGGCCGATTGTGCGCAACCGTCCATCATTCGGAATTTGAATGTGTGAAGGACTGTAGTGCTGAGGTGTTCGCACATCGTGGACGAAAACGATTAGCCCTGAGGTGCCCAACTCTGAAAGATAGGCTCTCTCTAAACCGTTTCCTCGGTTGACCCCAACTGCGACTCCGTCAAGCCATTGGTCGTAGCCGATCTTGCGACGCGATTCAACGACCAGCAGTCGATACTGATCCAGACGAATCATGAGCGACTTCACACCTGCAGTGCGGCCAGAAAATGCTCCGAGCTTTGCTGTAACTGTTTTGCCGGGCAGAAGGGCCTGGCAGTGAATTTGATTCTCATCCCACCAGTTCAACAAAAGCCGATGGAATGAATGAATTGAACGAGACCCTCCATCCTGGTCTGACATTATGTCCATCTGGCTAAACGGTTGATTGTTCTGTGCATCATCAAATGCCGTTTTGGTGCCATCCTCCTGAACACGCTGCGTTCGATATTTGAGGTCCTGAATTCCAAAATAGTGAGCCATTTCATGAGCGAAAAATGTCCAGAAATCATTGTCCTCTCGGTATTGATAGGCGCCGTTTCCGGTCCAACGCTTCAAAACACCTTCGTTCGTTGCGACAACAGACACTCCCTTTGGATGTCCTGGACTGCCGGGAAAGTTGAAGTCCTCAGGTATTGAGCCGAGTTGATAACCAGCAATAGGTACAGAACCCACGCTCTTAGGGTTGATCACCCAGAGGGTTTCAATACCAGTGAAATCAAAAAAGGGATCAGCTGCTGCCACGATGTCGGCAATTGCTTGTGGCGCCGAATTTGACGCTATTGAGTAGAGTTTGTATGACTCGGAATTTCGTTGAACTTGAAATATTCGATCGCCGTACTTAAAGTCGAGTCGGAGTTTTCCCCCCGACTGATCTGCTAGCCAGTCGTTAACTTGCTCGCCAGTTTTCCTGGCGATAGCTAACTCATTACCCGATGCGGGAGCATCGAGGTATTCGACAGCCAAAACCGCAACTCTATTGACGCCAGTAGACGGCCACATTCCCGAAGGGAGCGGAAAGCCTGGCGATAGATGCGGGTTGCCGGAGATGAAGCCGCTTTTTTTGTCCACTTCTAAATATCCATAGTCAATTCCAGGCTTATACGGAATCTCGTAGTCGGATAGCACCATAGGACGCGAACCGTCTGGAAGCATTCTGGAGTCTGAAAGTTTGCAGTCTTGTATTGATCCAGGAAGGGGTTTTTTCTTAATCACCCAAGAAAGTTTTTTTTTGGACTTCTCGCAGATGTATTGCACGCCCGAAACCAACTTGACCGATCCCACTTTCTTGCAAGACTTTGTCGCTGCCACCGCCGGCATAGAAACTGACGCCAAAGAACAAATGACCAGCATTGCTGTCGATACTTTGCGGCGCATTGCCACACCTTATCAAGCATTGCAGTGACCGTTGTCGCCAAACTTCGGGTTCTTAAGTTCGCGGGTAGCGCGAGCCTTCAGGAAAGTTGCCGTAAAGCGCACGTTCGCCATCGGTCACCGAATCAACGAGCAGGTCGCCACCAACAAACGCGCCCTTCCATGATCCACCTCGCCCACCGAAAACTTCTTCACGGTCGCCGCGCGATCGCGGTGTATTCATACCAAATTTAAATGCTTGAACGTCGTCTTTGACCCGGTTTGCGAACTCAAGATCATCGGTCGCAACTGAAGCCACAAGCGAACCATTCGAAACATTCATCGCACTTAAAAACTCTGCCTCGGTGTCAACAACAACGATCGAATCGAGCGGACCAAACGGTTCTGAATGGTGCAGCGACCACACCGAAGACGGCTGCAAAATGCAAGACGGTGCAACATATGCCGATGTATCTTGCCCATCAATGAATTGACCCCGTTCGAGTGACCCGCGCAAAATCGGAATACCGCCAGATGTAATCGCCTCTTCAAATTGCGCGGTCAGTGACTGCGCTTTCGACTTTTGAATCACTGGCCCAAAATCAAGTTCAGGCAGTTCGTCGTTCGCATTGGCAACAGCACACGGGTGACCAAACTCCAACGACGCGACAACCGGCATATACATTTCGAGAAACTCAGGCAGCAGTCGACGCTGAATCACGTAGCGCGGGTAGGCGGTGCAGCGTTGTTTGCCGTAGGCGAATCCTTTTTTCAAATGCCCGGCGAGCAACGACCACTGCGAAAAATCCCATACACCCCAGGCGTTTAGTCCTTCTTGTTCGAGCACGTGGCGTTTGCGTAAGTCAGCCAGACGAGTTGCAACTTTGCGACCGTTTGTTCGACCACCAACAAACACCAACGCACCAACTTCGGGTGTCGAGATCAGCGCATCACTCAACGCGGCGCCACTGCCCGAAACGAGCGTCACGGGCAATCCTGCTCGCGCCATCAAAGCATGAGCCAAAGTGAGTGCGTGAAAACCACCTTGTGTCGGCGTCTTGGCAACCACTGCGTTGCCTGCCAACACTTGCACAAGTTCCGAGTGCACAAGCACGCTCAGTGGATAATTCCATGACGCAATATTTGAAACAGGTCCGCGCAATGGCTGGCGACCTTCTAGTTGGCGGTCAATCTGTGAGACATACCACTCGACACCAGAGATGCAACGATCAATGTCATCGCA
>JBEDJE010000359.1:380-2590 GCA_041172985.1 Actinomycetota bacterium | reverse complement strand
GTACTCAAAAATATTGAACAGTGGTGTTTAGCCGCGGCGCTCGTTGGCCTCGGCTCCGACGTACGCATTGGTAAATTGGTAAAAGTTGGTGGCCGTCCGCTGCTGCTAGCTCTTGCCAGTTGGGTTTTTATTGCCGTGGTCTCGCTACTCGGCGTTAAGTACATCGCCTAACTTTCGATCTGCCGGAATTGCCAGATGCGTAGATCTATTGACAGTAATCACCGCAACAGGAAATCACGACGTAGATCAAATGGTTTACATCGAAGGCAAAAGCCCAGCGCTTGCCTCGCACTTGCGCAACACCATTGCGGCCCAACTTCCGAATAATCTGGCGGACATCGCACTCGAACTCGACCGCCAACGAAGCGAGATTAAAGATCAGGGTGTGTCGACAGAATCAATTAATTGGGGGCGCCGCATTCGCGAAGCGCTCTCACCGAGCAAAGCTTCAACGACTCGGGTGAAGGCCAGATAAACGCTCAATTGCAACATCTGCAGTTTTTGCACCTTTTGCAGTGAGACGAACAAGCGAACTTCTGCGATCAGTCGGGTCCATTTGACGGTCAATGTGGCCCATATTCTCTAAGCGAGTAAGACGGTTTGTAAGTCCACTTGGTGAAATCATCGCCACACGTGAAATCTCTTTCGGAGTTAGGACACCACGTTTTCCATTCCTGCGAAGTGTTGCAAGTACGTCAAACTCTCCCAACGTGATCCCAAGCGACTTAATGAGATCTCCGTAAATCTCTGAGTATTGAGCAGTGACGACATTGATACCCAGGGCGACCCTCATTGCTCCAAAATCAAGGTCCGGCCTCTGCTCTCCCCAAGACGAGACCGTTTCATCAATCAATTCATTGGCATCCATATAGTCACTGTATCCAGTTACTTTGACATCAAATAGTTTGATGTCGTACTATCTGCTTCATGCCATTCGTTTTGGGGAACGTCGGCGGTCGAGCCGTGCTCGTATCCGACCAACAGTATTTTGACATTGAACAACTGAGCAACGGTTCGCTGTCAAGCGACCCAATGCACGTCATCGCTGCTGGAAATCAACTGCACGGACTCGCAGAACAACTTCCCAACGCATCTCCCACCGGATTGATTAGCGAAGTGGTACTTGGTCCCCCCGTAACGACGCCGCGAAACTGTTACGCAGTTGGCCTGAACTACAAGAGCCACGCAGATGAAGCATCCATGCAACTCCCCACCAACCCACTGGTATTTACCAAGTTTCCATCATGCCTTGTTGGACCAACTTCAGATATCGAAATGCGCTCCGACGGAGTTGATTACGAGGTTGAACTTGTTGTAGTCATCGGGACAGGTGGAAAGGACATTGACCGAGAAAACGCATGGAGCCATGTCGCTGGCGTAACAGTTGGCCAAGATATTTCAGATCGGTTTGCACAATTTGCAGCCCAGCCTCCCCACTTCGACTTAGGCAAGTCATTTGACACATTCGGGCCAATTGGTCCGTTTGTTTATTCGACGGACCACTTTGCAGACCTAAATAATTTTGTCATGGAAGCTCGCGTGAACGACGAAGTAAGACAAAGCGATTCCACCAAAAATCTCATCTTTGATGTTCCGTTCCTCATTGAATACTTATCACGCATCACCACACTTACTCCTGGCGACATCATTTTCACTGGCACACCGGATGGCATTGGTGCTACTCAAGGCAAGTTTCTTAAAGATGGCGATGTCGTCACCTCAACAATTAATGGAATTGGAACACTCACCAACATTTGTCGCCGCGTTAGCAACTACGAGAAAGCGAAGTAACCATGGCCCTGAACGGAATACTCTCCATTGATCTTGCGGTGAAGAACCCGCAAGAGCTCAGCGAATTTTGGCAGCGACGCGGCCTGACTGCAGATGCTTCCGGAACTCTTGGCACTGCAGACCGCGACAAACAGATCACCATCGTTGAAGACGACTACCGACACCTTGCTGCGCTTCATCTCAGTTGCGAAACCGAACAAGATCTTGCCGATATCTCAAAGCGCCTTCACGACATGGGCATTGAATCAACTATTTCGGGAACCACGCTGATGTGCAAAGACCCAATCATTGATCATGCAATCAGCATCGAAGTCGGCGCTCCCGCACCACTCACACCTTCGCCAGACCGCAGCCTCAATGCCCCTGCAAAAATCAACCGAGATGGTATGCGCGCAGATGCAATCACCGAATTGAAACCG
>JBEDJE010000359.1:0-353 GCA_041172985.1 Actinomycetota bacterium | reverse complement strand
ATATAAAGGGACTCGGGTTCAAGGTTTCCGACCAAGTCCTGAACGGAATAGCCACCTTTATGCGTGTGGAATCGGATCATCACAACTTGTTCATCCACCCAGGATTTACCAGTCACCTCAACCATTACGCCTTAGAAGTTGACGACGTTGATGCAATTGGAAAGTTAGGCATGGAAGTACTTGCTGAACGACCAGATGCCAATGTGGTGGGTATAGGCCGACACAATTTAGGTGCCAACACGTTTTGGTATCTCACCGACCCATCGGGAAACATGTTCGAGTTTTTCTCTGACATGGACCAAATTACCGACGACGAAGACTGGGCCCGAAATCACTGCAAGCTCGACTGGGAA
>JBEDJE010000358.1:1701-3490 GCA_041172985.1 Actinomycetota bacterium | reverse complement strand
GCCCCATGGCTTTGAGCACAATCTTCAACGATCTTTACTCCCATATTTGTCAGCTTGTCCAAATTGTCAACTGGACGACCGTACAAATGGACAGCAATCACAGCTTGAGTCCGTTCGGTCATCGCTTGCTCGACAAGATCAAGATCGAGCGCGGCGGTTTCGTGATCAATATCAACAATTACTGGTCGTGCACCAACAGCGCATACCGAAGATGCTGTTGGCACTGCAGTCATTGCTGGCACAATCACTTCATCACCTGACCCAATTCCGAGAGCCGCCAAACCAAGCTGTAAGGCCGAGGCACCACTTGACACTGCTATGCCATATTTTGCACCCGCGAATTTCGCGAATGATTGTTCGAACTGACTCGTTTGCGAGCCAAGCAGAACAGTCCCGCTATCCATCACCTGTTGAACAGCTAATGCAAAGGCTTCTCTATTGGCTTGCATACGTCGTGACAAATCAATTAGAGGTACCACGAGTTCCTCCGATAAAAGTCCAACGCCTGCTCAACGCCATCAGCAAAAGCTACTCGCGGTTGCCAGTTCAATAGCTCATGAGCCTTCGCGTAGTCGCCACTAAAACCACCAATGTCAATTCGTGCAAGTTCTTCGGGCCAAGGGATACAAGAGATTGTTGAACCCTGGCCAGATCGCGAAACAACTAACTTTGCAATCTCCAGCAGGCTGAGAACTTCGGTGTGACCCAGATTGATTACTTCTCCAGCATTGATCAATCCAGATGCAACTTGCTGTACCGCTTTTCCTAATGCATCGACAACATCTGAGACATATAGACAGTCTCGTTGCTGCACGCCATCACCAAAAACTTCTATCGGCTGCCCGCGCAATGCTCGAGCAATAAAAACTGGCAAAAACCCTAAACCTGTCTTCTGCAAACTTTGGCCCGGACCAAAGACATTGCTTAACCGTAACGACACTGTCCGCACACCATGCACCGTGCCGTACAGACGGTGATAATTCTCTCCAGCAAGTTTGTTGACTCCATTGATATCCCGCGGCACGGTTGGGTGTTGTTCGTCAACCGGCAAATACTGCGGTGTTCCATACACCTGACGCGTTGAAGTATGAACCACTACAGCCGAAGATCGATACTGGCGAATCGATTCAAGAAATTTCAATTGCGATGTGACGTTGATATCAGTATCACGAAGTGGGTCAATCATTGACTCATGGTGGCTGACCTGTCCTGCAATATTGAAGATGTAGTCAACATCAACGAGGATCTTTTTTGTGATCTTCTCATCAGCGATATTGCCAAGAACTACTTCAACAGATCCAAGGTTGGGATCAATGTTGCGTTCGTCGCCGCCGTGCTGGCTAATTAAGGCATCTAGTACTCGAACATGAGCGCCCGCAGCGGCCAAAGAGTTGGCCATGTTTGATCCAATGAAGCCAAGACCACCTGTCACTAGACAGGTCGTGCCAGCAAATGAGTTCAGGGAACCCATGCCGACCTCACAACGTTGACCGCTAGAAACAACATTGAGCTAGCGGCTACAACAAAAAATAGCGACCGGATGAGTTTTGACCATTGCGAAATTGTGATCGCAATGAGTACCGACATCGGTACCGCTAAAGACACGTAACGAGCCAGCCCCTCAACTCCGACAATGAGAGAAGGAATCAGCAAAACTCCCGATGCGACATGCCACCAAATCGGAACTTTCTTCATTGCCGAGAAAGCAACCGCTGTAGCGATCAGGAAAGTCGCGACATGCAAGACAATGGCTGGTCGTTCAAACGGATCGGCGAAGAAATCCACAATG
>JBEDJE010000358.1:0-1687 GCA_041172985.1 Actinomycetota bacterium | reverse complement strand
AAATCAATGAGGGCAAAGTTGCTGCGACAAGATTGATCATCTTTCTCTGCGACATCCAGATCGCACAGACAACGGCGACTAACACCAAAATACCGTTGGGTCGACTGGCGGTAACAACCAAAGACATTAAGCCGACGACCCACCAACCGCGGTCGGCTCGTTGTTGCAGAGTGTCATTCTTTGCCACAATGCGATCAATGGCAACCAACATCCACACCAGGCCAGCGGCAAACATACTGTCGCTGTACGAAAGCACCATTCCAACAGCACCCGGCAAAAGGGCTAAGCACCACACCGCACTTTGCGCCACTGTTTTCCCGAAACGTTGACTCGTTAATTCCCATATTCCTACGAGTGCCACTAAAGCAAAAATCCACGAAACCAGAATCAAGGATGGACCAACAGGCACTCCAAGTCGATTCAATAAATCGGCTACGAACGGATACAACGGCGAAAACGGCCAAGATGTACTGAACTCTGGCAACGGCCCATTCGGATAACCGATTGTCATAATGATGCGGTACCAGCCACCATCCATGTAGGTCAGCCCAAAAACGTTGAACCACTTACCTTCGGCAGTTGGCCATACAACCAACCCAACAACTCCGATCATTCGCGAAATGATCCAAGCAAAAATCGGTATCTGCCATGATTGCAATGCGATTTTTAACCGGGGCAAAGTAACGCCTGGTGGAACATCCGCAGAGGTCATAGGTCTTAGTGTAAGAGTTTTATGACATCAAGGTAAGAGAACTTACCGAATGTCAGGAAATTGGTGAATGAGACATGGATGCAGATGAATACCGCCGAATGGCCGCAGTAGAACAAACCCATTGGTGGTACCGCTCAACGCGCGCCCTACTCCGTCAGATGATCGTTAATCAGCTACGACAAGTCACGCAGTCTGCTCCCCGACGATTACTTGATGCTGGCTGTGGAACTGGCGCCGCTGGGGCATGGATGTCTGAATTCGGATCAGTCATCGCCCTCGACACCGAGGCCGTCGCCCTGCATTTATACCGTTTAGCCCATCCTGATGCCCGCATGATTCACGGAGATATTTCATCAATTGATCTTCCTGACGACTACGTCGATGTGGCGCTCTGTGTCACGGTTCTTTATCACGCCGAAGTAGTCGACCCACAAAAGGCAGTCAATGAAATGGCACGGGTAGTTACTCCAGGTGGAGTTGTCTGCCTGATGGAGCCGGGAGTGCGCCGATTGCGTCGCAGCCACGATCAAGTAACACATGCCGCCCGACGCTTTAGCCGGCGTGAACTTGAAACCTTGGCTGCGAATGCTGGGCTTGACATTATTCGTTCAACTGGTGCCTACTCGTTTCTCGTTCCTCCAGCTTGGTTGAAATCAAGAGTTGAGCGCAATACGACTTCAAGCGATCTCGACAGCAACACATCGGGACTCTTTGGCCTACTCGGTCTGCTTGCCCGATTCGAAAGGCGCATTTTACGAGTCGTGTCTCTCCCCTTCGGACTCAGCGTCATCGTCGTCGCCCGAAAAAAATCCTGATCCACATGTAAACGGCGTCCTAGAACTACGGTAGGAAGCGCATGGGATTATTTAAGCGCACACCGAAGACTCCGCCGGTTGATCCAGCCGAGGTTGCCGAGCTTCGTCGCCAGTTAGATGAATTGCGCGCGCAACTAGCAGCGGCGAGCGCTACCGACGC
>JBEDJE010000357.1:0-2913 GCA_041172985.1 Actinomycetota bacterium | reverse complement strand
AGGAGACGCAGGAGCATCGCACCTACACGCCTTTTTTGGCAATGTCACCGCCGACGCCGATTCAACTCTTGAGTCATTATTGGACAAGGGCACAACCTGCGAGCAGACACTAGACACCGCGTCGTATTGGGCGCCGGCTCTATTGGAAAATGGTCAACTCATTACGCCTGAAAAAAGCATCGCCTATTATCGAGCAGGTCTCGGCGTTGATCCTGAATCGGTCGTTGCCTTCCCTGCTGGTCTGTTGATGATCGCCGGTGATGCAATGGCGACCGAACCTCAACCAACATCAGTTGTCGCCTGGTCGTGTGGAAGCGCCGGCATGCGCGATGCGCTGCCACCGTCGTGTCCTGAAGATCGCGGTTTGCGTTTAGACATCACGTTCCCCGATTGTTGGGACGGAAAAAATCTTGATGTTGCGGGTCACCGCAAACATATGTATTACTCATCACAGGGCAAATGCCCGAGTACTCACCCAGTTCCGGTGCCACAACTTATTTTCGCGGTGGCGTATCCAGTGCATGGTGATGCTTCACATCTTCAACTGGCTTCTGGTGGAGTAATGACTGGTCACGCTGACTTCGTGAATTCGTGGGATCAAGAAAAGCTCGAAGAAGAAGTTGCCTTGTGTATTCGCCGCGACGTCGTGTGTGGCGTCACGAGCGGCCGCACGTCGGGCTAAAGGCGACCAGCGTCGGTGACGCGTTGCAAAAATTGCTGAGTTCGCTCATGTTTGGGTTGACTGAAGAACTCCGCCGGGGGAGCACACTCCAGAACTTGGCCCTGGTGTAAGAAACACACGCGGTCAGAAATTTCGCGAGCGAATCCCATTTCGTGGGTAGCGAGCAACATCGTCATGCCGTTTGATTTGAGTTCGCGGACAACGTCAAGCACTTCACCAACAAGTTCGGGGTCAAGCGCCGAAGTGATTTCGTCGAGCAACATGACTTCGGGGTTCATCGCCAAACTCCGGGCAATGGCCACACGTTGTTGCTGACCTCCCGACAACTGGTCTGGATACCCATCGGCTCGATCACTGAGTCCGAGTCGTGCGATGAGTTCGCGAGCGTGATCGTTGGCCTCTTTCTTTGATTGACCCAAAACTTTGCGTGGTCATATGCGGAAAGAGATTGAAGTTCTGAAACACCATGCCGATGCGTCGACGATAGGGGTCGGGATTAATGCCCGGTTCGCTGATGTCGATGCCGTCAAGCAAAATGGCGCCATCATCAATAGTTTCAAGCAAATTGATGCAGCGCAATAATGTACTTTTGCCTGATCCTGATGAACCGATAAACGCAATGACTTCACTGGGCTTGACATCGAGGTTGATGCCATTCAAAACATGACGAGCGCCAAAAGACTTGCGCACATCTTGCAACGAGATCTTTGCGGTCATTTCAGGACTCATCGAACTGCCGTCCCAGATGTACGACGTCGTTCGCGAGTCATCAAGTGGTCAACGAAACGTGTCTCGGGAATGGTGAGCAACAAGAAGATGATTGCTGCGCCAACGTACGGCGTGAAGTTTGCGAACTTTGATTTATCGATACCTGCTTGACGCAAGATTTCGATGGGGCCAATCAAACTGATCAGAGCAACGTCTTTTTGCAAACTGACGAAGTCGTTCATGAGCGGGGGAATGACTCGTCGTACCGCTTGGGGGAGCACCACAAATCGGAGAGTCTGACCTGACGAGAGTCCAAGTGAACGGGCGCCGGCACGTTGACTTTCGTGCACGCTTTCAATACCCGCGCGAAAGACTTCGGCTACATATGACGAGTATGCAAGAACGAGTGCAACGGAACCCCAAATATACGGGCTATTCCATGGACGGCCGAGGCCGAGTCCCGGCACGCCGAAGCCAACCAACAAGATGGTCAAAATGACCGGGATGCCGCGAAAGATATCGGTGTAGGCAGCGGCAAAAAGGCGAAGAGGAAAAAGAGCGGGGGTGCGAACGCTACGGCACACTGCCAATGTCATGCCCCAGATCAAAATACATGGGGCGCACCACAAGAAAATCTGAATGTCTTTGACGAACGCACTCAGCAATCCGGAAAATGTCTCGCTGAGAACTTCGCCGTTGAAAAACGAACGTTTGACTTTGTACCAGCCGGGTGTTTGCGGAACGAGTGCAACAACAAGACCAATGACGATCACTGTTGACGTCAACGCAATCAGCACGCTGCGACGCTTCTGGCGTCGTTCGAATGCTTGGCGTCGAGTTACACCCGGCTGGGACACAAGTAGTTACTGCTAATCAGTCGACAATTATCAGTCGACAGTAATGACGGGAACGCCATTGTTGTCGCTGAGCCAGGTCTGCTCAATCTTGGCAAGTTCACCTGATTCTTTGAGAGCAGCCAAAGCGGTGTTGACACAAGCCACGAGCGGGTTGTCCTTGGTGAACACGGCTCCGAAGTCATCAGTCAGGCCACCAGCTGAACCGGGGAACTGTCCAACAACTGAGGTGCCTTCAATTTCAACAGCCGAGATGTACAAACCGGTCGGCAAGTCAACAACGATCGCATCAATCTGGCCGGCTTCAAGAGCTGCCTTGGCGCCAGCATTGTCGTCGTAAACGAATGGTTCGTTGGTCGGCTTGATGATGTCGTTGATGAAGGTGAGGCTGGTGGTTCCGGCCTGTGCACCGAACTTGACGTCCACAAGATCGGCAACGGTTGTCGCACCTTCAGCTGGCGAATCAGCTAAAGCAACGATGGCCTGATTTGACGAGTAGTACGGGTCGCTGAACGAGATGGTTTCTTCACGCTCAGGAGTAATGGAGTACTGCTGCATATTGAAGTCGAAGTTCTTTTCGCCGGGAGCGATTGCTTCGTCAAATGTGGTGCGAACCCACACGACGTTTTCGCCTTCGTAACCAAGTTCGGCGGCGATGGCCATACCGAC
>JBEDJE010000356.1:0-2772 GCA_041172985.1 Actinomycetota bacterium | reverse complement strand
GTGTTGACCGATACCGAAGTGGAATCCACCACTCTGCCACCAAGTCCATTCGCGAATAACAGGCTCAACATAAGGGGCAACATGTTGAGCACCTTCTTTCGCTGCTTCGTGGGCAACGTCAACAACACTGTTCACTCGTTGAATCCACTGCCAGGCAGCGCCACCAGCGAAGGCCAACGATGCGAGCATTGACAGCACGCCAAGTTCACTGCCCTTCATCGGCAACTTCTTGCCAAAGAAGATGATGAGCACAAAGGCAATAGCCGGGATGATCGGGATCAACCAAGCATGGTCTAAAAACCAGCCCGATGAGGCCACGACTTCTGCGGTCATTTCTTGAGCCAGCATCGGTTAGCCCTTCATCTCTGACAAGTCATCGAGCGCGATCGTGCGTCGGTTGCGATAAATCAAGAGCACCATGGCCAAGCCCACGCCGACTTCGGCAGCTGCAATTGCGATGATGTACAAAGCGAAGGTGTTGCCATCAACAGAGCCATGACGAACCGAGAAGGCCAACAAGTTGATGTTGACCGAGTTCAAAATGAGTTCGATCGACATCAGCACCATGACAGCGTTCTTGCGCGCAAGTACGCCATAGACACCAATGCAAAACAGCACGGCGCCAAGAAGAAGGAATTGAGTAGTCAACATGGTC
This sequence comes from Actinomycetota bacterium, assembly GCA_041172985.1. Lineage (GTDB taxonomy): Bacteria > Actinomycetota > Acidimicrobiia > Acidimicrobiales > Ilumatobacteraceae > Casp-actino8. The sequence goes on along the minus strand of JBEDJE010000356.1, from coordinate 2,117 downwards.
GGCCTCTCAGTCTTTCCGCGCCAAGACAATGGCACCGATGACGGCGACGAGTAATACAAACGACAATGCCCAGAACGGCAACAAGTACGGACCAAAGATGTCGTCACTGATGACCTGAACTGGAATCGGGGTCATCTCGCCCGGATTCTCGATGAGGCGCTCGTCGCCAAAGCCATCGATGATCACATACGACATAACACCCAACATCAACAGCGCAACGGGAATGCCGAGCGCCCAATTCTTGTTATTGAGATCTGATTCGGCACCAATACGAGCTCGGGTGAGCATCGTGCCGAACAAGAACAACACCATCACAGCACCGACATAGACCAACACTTGCGTGATGGCCACGAATTCTGCGGACAGCAACAAATACTGAGCTGCTGCACCCGACAAAACAATGACGAGCCACAATGCAGCGTGCACCACGTTGTTGACAGTGACGACACGCAAGGCACCAACAATCATCAATAACGAGATGATGCCAAAACCCACGTTCTGGGCGACAAGAAGATCGGCCGCGATCATTACTTCTTACCCTTCTTTTCGGCGCCAGCTTCGAGGGCCGGTGCTTCGGGCACAGTTTCCATCCACTCACTCAACTTGGCCTTGTCATGCAACAAGTCGGCAATCTTGGGTTCGCTGTATTCGTATTCGGGACTCCAGAACAATGCGTCAAACGGACACACGTCAACACAGATACCGCAATACATACATAGTGCGTAGTCAATGTCGAAACGATCGAGCTTGTTGACCTGTCGTGGCTTGCCACCAGCGCGTCGCGGTGGAGCCATTTCTTTATGACCCTCGATGTAGATACACCAGTCGGGACACGAACGCACACACAACATGCAAGATGTGCAGTTGCCTTCGTGCAAAGCAATCACTCCACGAGCTCGAAGCGGTGGCGCTTCTTTTTCGTGCGGGTACTGCACCGTGTTCGCACCATCAATGGCGGTGCGCTTCAAGGTGTTCAGCGTGACGCCGAGACCTTTGAGGAGACCAGGGACCTTGGGCATCAGAAAGCCACCTTCAAGATCGCGGTGATCATAATGGAATGAGAACCTTCCACGCAAAACGCTGCAGTTGGTCTTCACGGAAACGCGGGTAACTGAAACGCACCCACATGATGATGAAAGCCAGCACCATCATTTTGGTGAACATAATGAGCGGTCCGACAATGTTCATCCAATCGGAGACATCGTCAACGGTGGTCCAGTCGAACCAAGCGAACGGGACTCCCCAACCACCAAGGAACAGAACTGAAGCGATCAGCGAGAACACACCAGCAGTGGCGAATTCGGCAATGAAGAAAGTTAAAAAGCGGAAGCCCGAGTACTCAGTCATGTAACCCGACACGAGTTCTGATTCGGCGATCGGCATGTCGAAAGGTGTCTGGGTCAGTTCGGCTTGAACCGCAATCATGAAAATGATGAAGCCAGTGAACTGCGTGAGGATGTACGGATTACCTAAACCGTTCCAACCGAAAATTTCGCCGCTGTTTTGCGCAACAACGATTCCCTGAAGGTTCATCGTGCCGGCCTGAATGATGACACCGATAACGGCAAGAACCATCGGAAGTTCGTAAGCGATCAACTGACCAGCAGCACGCAAACCACCAAGTAACGAATACTTGTTGGCGCTTGACCAACCAGCCATCAAAATACCGAGCACGCTGACTGATGAAACAGCCAACAGGTAGAACACACCAGCTTCAAAGTTGGTGAACCAAGCGTCGGGTCCGAACGGAACAACAGCAACCAACAAGAACGTGCTCGCCAAAACCACGAGGGGAGCAATCTTGAAAACAACCCGATCAGCACGAGCTGGTGTGATGTCTTCTTTCTGCAACCACTTGCCAACTTCGGCGAACAACTGCATTGAACCGTAGGGACCAGCTTCCATTGGTCCGAGACGACTCTGCATGAATGACATCATCTTGAACAAGAACAAATACACGATGGTTCCTGCAGGCAACAGCACAGCCACGAGTCCACCAAGGATGCGCAACAATGTCTGTGCCCAATAGGGCAAATCGGCGGCTAACAGAGCGTTCATCGATCGATGTCTCCGAGAATGAAGTACAGCGACGCAAGAATCGTGATGATGTCAGGAAC
>JBEDJE010000355.1:0-2756 GCA_041172985.1 Actinomycetota bacterium | reverse complement strand
TGAGTTATGTCGATCAAAGTCGCGACTCGTTAAACGCTGAAAACAGCGTCTATGAAGAAATCACCGATGGCGCCGAAACACTCAAGATCGGCGGTCGCGAAATTCATGGCCGCGCCTACGTCGCAAGTTTCAACTTCAAAGGCAGCGATCAGCAGAAAAAAGTCGGCGAACTCTCGGGTGGCGAACGCAAACGACTCGTGCTTGATCTGTTGTTGACTTCGGGTGCTGATGTGCTGTTACTCGACGAACCCGACAACTATCTCGACATTCCCACTCGCGGCTGGCTTGAAGAACAAATCAAAGCCTGTAAATCAACCATCCTGATGGTGAGCCACGATCGGACATTGCTTGAGCGCGTCGCGACCAAGATTGTTGTCATCGAAGGTTCGGGTGCTTGGGTGCACGGTGGTTCATACCTCACGTTCCCTGAAGCGCGGGCCAAGAGGCAAGAACTGATGGGCGACGATCTCAAACGCTGGAATGACGAAGAGCGACGTCTCTTTCATCACATGAAGATCATGAAGCAACGCGCCGCACAGAACTTCAAGAATGCAACGAAGGCCAATGGCGCAGAAACCCGTTGGGAAAAATTCGTGGCAGCCGGCCCGCCTCCCCCACCAGTTGCCGACCAACAGATTCATGTTCGTTTGCGTGGAGCAGATGCAGCCCGTCGCGTCGCCAAGCTTGAAGACGTTTCAGTGGGCAATTTGTTCTTCCCATTCTCAGACGAGATTCATCACGGCGAACGTGTTGGTCTCATCGGTCCAAACGGAACCGGCAAGAGTCACCTACTTGCAGTTCTCAACGGCGTCACTCCTGACGTCGGTTCAGTAACTTTTGGTCCACGCACTTCAGTTGGTGTGTTCACACAGATCAATGATCGACCCGACTTCACAGGTCGTCAGTGTCTTGACCCGACTTCACAGGTCGTCAGTGTCTTGACATCATTCGTGACCGATTAGTCGAAGACGAAAAGTCAATGAAGGCACTGGCTCGGTACGGACTCGTCAATAATTCGCGTCAAGAGTTTCAAACTTTGTCAGGTGGACAAAAGGCCCGGCTTGAAATTTTGTGCCTCGAGATCGAGGGTCACAATGTTCTGTTACTTGATGAGCCAACCGACAACCTTGACATTGAATCGTCAGAAGCTCTTGAGCGAGCCCTTGATGGTTTCGAAGGAACCGTCATCGCGGTGAGCCACGATCGAACCTTCTTAGCCAAGTTTGATCGTTTCATCATGATCAACGACGACGGAGATGTCTACGCGTTGCCCGATTACGAGATTGCCATGACCGGACTGGCCGAACCCACCAAACTTGCCACGGTTCGCCTAGCCAAGAAACTCAGTTAGGCGTAGTCTGCAGTTATGGCCGGATCGTCCCGCAAGATTGACTTCATTGACAAGATCACCTTGCCGGTGTTTGCGGCCACCATGGTCTGGGAGCATCGGGTCTTAAAGAAGCGCAAGCTACGCGAACTCGTTGATGTTGACACAGTGGCACCAATCGACGATGGCAACCCAGTTCCCGATCCACTCGTTCCACTTGGTTACGAAAAGAACGACACAGCCGGAAGTCTTGGCTTATTGGTTGGCTCAATCTTGATGGCTTTTGCTCTTGACGGTACATACCGCAAGATTCATGGATTCTTGTTTCGTCATCGTCTCTCAAACTTTGGTTCGCGCCGCGGTTCAATCATTACCGCGATGATCGTCTGGGATTTCTTGTACTACTGGAACCACCGCTGGATGCACAGGGTGCGCTTGTTCTGGGCCGACCATGCCGCACATCACTCAGGCCGCCGCTACAACTTGTCAACGGCTCTTCGTCAATCGTGGAACGGCTACCTCACTACTTGGGTGTACTGGCCAATGCCGCTTCTTGGATTCCAATATTCGTCATTCGTCAAAGCTCGTCAATTGAACTTGTTGTATCAGTACTGGATTCATACTGAGGCCATCGACCGTTTGCCCGACTGGGTGGAAAAGATTTTCAACACGCCGTCACATCACCGAGTGCACCACGGCGCCAACAAGCAATACATCGACAAGAACTACGCCGGCATCCTGATTATTTGGGACCGCATGTTCAAGACCTTCGAACCCGAGATTCGTCAACTGCAATACGGGCTCACCAAAAACATTCGTACGAACAACCCCGTCAAAATGGCATACGGCGAATTAGCACAAATCGCTAAAGACGTTGCTCAAGCCGACAACTTCAATGAGCGCTTGCGCTATGTCTTTGCTGCCCCAGGCTGGTCACCGGACGTCGCTGCATAAAGAATTAAACGAGAGCCTTGGCTTTTGTAAATTGCATGGCGCCATCATCAATGGGCGACTTCACAATCATCTGCTTATCAACCGCGATGAGTTGCGGGTTGAGCCACGGAGCATGATCTCCTTGCCTAGGCATTAAGTGCATCATGCGTTGCATGTAGCCCGCCGAGAAATCATCAATCCAAGGACGAGCCTTCATACCTTGGTCTTGTGCTCGTAAACGCGGCGTGGCTTGTTGCGTGCCGGTTTTCTTCATGTGATTCAACAAACGACACGAGTAATTAGCCACCACATCGGCGCGCAGAGTCCATGACGCATTGATGTATCCGAATGTCGACACCAAGTTCGGTACATCCGAGTAAGCCAAGCCTTTGTAGGTCCAGGTTTGTGCAAAGTCGACTTCGTTGCCATCAACCTTGAATTCAATTTCGCCAAGTGTGACGAGATTGAGTCCGGTTGCCGTGACGATAATGTCGGC
>JBEDJE010000354.1:0-2974 GCA_041172985.1 Actinomycetota bacterium | reverse complement strand
AAACTACGGAAGCTCAATAGACAGCTTACGATCTGCTTCATTGGCGATTCAGCTTCGTTTGCATGGTGGGCGAGGCGAGCGGTCGGCTGCTGTCAACGACTTGCGATCACGAGGAATTCCCGTGATTTGCGATATTGGTCGGGACGAATCATTTTCAGTGGACGAAATTGAACAACAGGCGCGTGAGCTGCTGTATGAGGAAATCGTTTGGAATATTGCATCGGCAGATTCGGTCGCAATTTCTCGTTCGTGGACATTTGCTGATGTCAGTCGAGCCCTTGTCTCATGGGTTGATCGGTCACATGAGTTTGAAGCGGCAACAATTCATCAAGCATCTTCGTTAGGCCGAATGTCGCTATGAGTTTCGAAGTTCCCTTTGTTCGCGTCGTGATCTTGTCTTTTGATGGTGGACAAATGACTCTTGATTGCATTGAATCGTTGGTGAAAACCGATTGGCCGCGTAATCGCTACGAAATCGTGATGGTTGACAACGGTTCTCTTGACGATGTGACCGAACGCGTTCGAGTGCAATATCCGAGCGTACGAATTCTTGAGCCACTTCGTAATTTAGGATTTGCTGGTGGCTGCAACTTGGGCATGCAAGCCGTTGCATGTTCAAGTGGCGAGCCCCTTCACGAATACGACCACGTGGCCTTAGTGAATAACGATGCCACTGTTGATGCTGCATGGTTGCGGGCGTTGGTTGAAGCGATTGAGATGGGATCTGATGTCGGAGCGGCAAGCGCCAAGATGTTGTTCGCTGATCGATTCACTGGCATTGATCTTGAAGTTTCTGAGGTTTCTATTGCGGGTGGTGGCGACGAGCGCTTAATAGGCGTCTGCGTATCTGGTATTCGCATTGATGGTCAAAGAAGTGACGATCGTTTGCAATTTGACGAGGGTTTCCATGGGCCGGTCGGGTTTGACCCCACACGCGGTGAAGAGTTCGCCCGCTGGAGCAAAAATAGGGGAGCTCTGCGCATTAGTGAGACACGAGCTGATGAATCAATTCAACAAGTGGTGTCATTTCGGTTGTCGGCTGAAACCGAGCGGACTGTTACCCTGCGGTCAGATATTGATGAAGTGACCGTGACTGTTGGTGGTGGCTACGCCGACAAGAAGCCGATCTTCACCTGGGTTGATGTTCAGGTTGGCCCCGATGTTTTCGATGTGATCAACAATGTTGGCTCAAACCTGTATGAGCGCGGGTTTGGTGGTGACCGTGGATTTCTTGAACGTGACCGTGGACAGTTTGAACAAGCAGTTGACGTTTTCGCTTGGTGTGGTGGGGCGGTCTTGTTGAAGAAGGCATACCTTGATGCAGTTGGAGTTTTCGATGAGCGTTTGTTCTTGTACTACGAAGACACCGATCTGTCGTGGCGCGGACGTTTGCAAGGTTGGCGTTATCTGTATGCGCCAGGTGCCGTGGTGCGACATCGGCACGCTCAATCATCCGGTGTGGGCAGTGACACGTTCCGTTTCTATACCGAACGTAACCGCCTTTTGGTTTTGGCGAAGAATGCACCGGTTTGGTTGGCGGTTCGATCTGGATTGGGTGAATTGAGGCGAACTGTCATCATCAACGTACGACACCTCATTTTGCGTCCGTTGACATTGCGTATGCCATCACGTCCCGAGGCTGCGATGCGACGCCGAGTCTTGAAGTCGTATCTTTTGTTGGTCCCCGCAATGTTGCGTGACCGTTGGTTGATGGATCGTCGTTGTTCACGTCAATCATTGATGAAGTGGGAAGTGTCGAAGTGACTCGTCCTCGCGTCGTCCTCGCGTTGCGATATACAACTTGTACTGGGCGACCTACGGCGGTGGTGAGCAAGTAAGTGGGGCGATTGCCGAGGCCTTAAAGGCGCGTTGTGATGTCACTCTGCTCGGTCCCGAAGAGCCAAATGTTGAAGCCACACGCGCCCGTCTTGGGGTTGATTTAAGTGGATGCGCATGGCGCAAAGTTGTCGACGACACAGAAGCTGGGGAAGCAAGCGCCGACTTTGACGTCTTTATCAATGGCACCTATCGAAGTCATTCGGTTAATCAGGCGCCCGTTGGTTTGTACTACGTGCATTTTCCCGAGCCACCGATCACCTCGCGTCGACAAACCGTCGACAAAATTGCTCGAGTAGGACTCGGCGCGATGAAAGCTGCGCCTCGTTTGCCAGATCGGCTTGCTGGTGTGCAGCGAGGTCTGCAACGTCGAGTTATTGATCAGTCGTGGTCAAAGTCGTATACGAAGTTCTTATCGAACTCAACATATACCGCAGGCTGGGTGAAGAAATTGTGGGATGCCGACAGTGAGATTGTGTATCCGCCCGTGCGCACAACAGTCAAGCCCGGCAAGAAGGTCGAACTCATCACATCGATCGGACGATTCTTTGACCCCTCGCTTGGACATTCAAAGAAACAACATGAATTACTTCAAGCGTTCACGCGCATGTTTTCATTGCGCGAGGGCGTAGGCCATTGGAACCTGTCGTTCGTAGGTGGTGCCGATGGGGCTAGTCGCGACTATGCCCTGGCAGTGCGGCGTGGTGCAATCGGTCTTCCGGTCAAAGTGAATCTCAATGCACCGCGAGAATTAGTCGAGACCACTTTGGCGACGGCAAGCATCTATTGGCATGGTGGTGGGTTTGGTGAAGATGCCGAACTGCATCCTGAGCGTTTTGAACATTTCGGTATCGCAGTCGTTGAGGCGATGGCGGCTGGCGCAGTTCCAGTGGTCTTTGCGGCTGCTGGTCCAGCCGAAATCGTGAGGCATGCCGTCGATGGTTTCCATTGGAAGACTCTTGATGAGCTGCAGTCATTCACGCGTCAATTAATGAATGATGAAGAACTGCGACTGAAGATGTCAAGTGCCGCGCAATCGCGTGCTGCCGACTTCGGCGTCGATGTGTTTGTAGAACGAATCAATTCACTGATCTGAATTCATTGATTACGAGACGTATCCCAACACATCAATTAATAC
>JBEDJE010000353.1:1238-3137 GCA_041172985.1 Actinomycetota bacterium | reverse complement strand
GGTGGTTTCACTTCGGCTTTGTCGATCGTCGCTTTAGAAAACTGGGGTTTAACACCATCGGCTGGTCCGGTGTTAGTAACTGGCGCAACCGGTGGCGTTGGCAGTATGGCGGTTTCAATGTTGGCGGGTCGTGGATATGAAGTAGTTGCAAGTAGTGGCAAGGTTTCGGCGAATGAATTTTTGCTCGGTCTCGGTGCTTCGCGGGTTATTGATCGTGCCGAACTTTCAGCTGACGACCCGCGACCGTTACAGACCACGACTTACGCAGCAGCGGTTGATTGTGTCGGAGGTAATACCCTCGCGAATGTTCTCAAGCGTTTGAATTACGGTTCGGCCGTGGCTGCGAGTGGATTGACCGGCGGCACGGCCATTCCGACGAGCGTGATGCCGTTCATTCTTCGAGGAGTCGCATTGCTAGGAATTGACTCGGTTCAGACCCCCATGGATGTTCGTCGAAGCGTGTGGGGCCGCATCGCCTCAGATCTCAAGCCAGCGGGCCTTGAAAGCATCGGTCATTCCATTGGATTGAGCGATCTTGATCGGGTTTTGACTGCAATCCTGGCTGGAGAAGTATCAGGTAGGTATGTCGTTTCGCCGACTATCTGAGGTCGCTTACCTATCTCGACCTGTTTGTGACTAATCTCCAAGTAATACATGTCTACGGTCTCGCAATCTCCTTCGTCGTCGATAGTTGTCCAAGGTTCTCACCTCATGGCAGGTCTTCTCGGGCATCGTGATAGTCACTTGCGGCTGATCGAACTTGCTTTTTCAGACAGCGAAATCATTGTTCGCGGTAACGAGATTTCCATTCTGGGCGAGTCCTCAGGGACGTTGTCCCGACTTTTCGAGGAACTCGTTCTTTTGCTGCGGCGTGGAGAAATTGTTGATGACACGGTTGTCAAAAGATGTATCTCGATGGTTCGAGCTGATGAGAAGCCAAGTTCTGTTTTAACTGACGAAATTCTTCGTGGGGCAAAGGGTCGAACCATTCGCCCAAAGACCGCGGGTCAAAAGCGTTATATCGATGCCATTCGCAACAACGTCATCACTTTCGGAGTCGGTCCCGCAGGTACGGGAAAGAGTTGGTTGGCCGTTGCGATGGCTGTGCACGCTTTGCAAACAAAATCTGTGCAGCGCATCATCTTGACTCGCCCAGCAGTTGAAGCTGGTGAACGACTCGGATTTCTTCCCGGTGACCTGATGGCGAAAATTGATCCCTACCTACGTCCTCTTTATGACGCGATGTACGACATGGTCGATGCTGAAGGTGTCCAAAAACTTCATGAACGCCAGGCTCTCGAGGTCGCTCCTTTGGCATTTATGAGAGGGCGCACACTGAATAACAGCTTCATCATCTTGGACGAGGCTCAAAATACGACCCCAGAGCAAATGAAGATGTTTTTGACGCGAATCGGATTTGGGTCAAAAGTGGTGGTCACAGGCGACGCCACTCAGGTCGATGTTCCTGATGGGCGAAGCGGTTTGTCGGGTTTACAACGCCTTCTTGGTGACATTGAAGGACTTGAATTTGTCCATTTAGACACCTCTGACGTCGTTCGGCATCGTATTGTGGGAGACATCGTTGCCGCTTATGAAAAAGACACCCAAGCTAAAGACGCTTTACGACAGAAGTCTCAGGTGAAGAACTCCCATGATTGAGGGTCCTCCTAGATTTCGTAAGAAGGTAAAGGTTGGTGGAGACACCGAAGCTGAAGTTTTTTGTGCTGATGAACAATCTGAAGTTGCCGTCGATCTCGAACGTTGGCAGAAATTGGCGATTGCTGTTCTTGCTGATCGCGGTGTGCGTGGCGGAACTGAGTTGAGCCTCTTTTTTGTTTCACAACATGACATGGCCGAACTGAACACCGAGCACATGGGCAAGGTAGGTCCGACTGATGT
>JBEDJE010000353.1:0-1182 GCA_041172985.1 Actinomycetota bacterium | reverse complement strand
CCTCCGCCCGATCGAGGCGATTTGCCGCTTTTGCTCGGTGACATCGTGATTTGTCCTGAAGTCGCGGTTGCTCAGGCGCCGGGTCATGCGGGCACAGTTGACGACGAAATGGCTTTATTGGTCGTTCACGGAATTTTGCACATCCTTGGATGGGATCATGACACGGCAGAGAAGACAATCGCTATGCGCGCTTGTGAACGCGAATTGTTGCAGGCTCATCATTGGCATGGAGAAGTGCCAGTGAATTTCAATCAGAATCAAGAAGAGGACGAATGATGTTGTCAATGGTTGCGGCCTTTGGGGGACTTGACTGGGCTTTGCTCGGTGTCATCCTTCTTCTCCTTTTCTTTTTGATTTTTCTCTCATTAGCTGAAATGGGATTGTCTCGCATGACAAAGCCCAAGGCCGCGGCAATGGCCGAAGGTGGCGTGAAACAGGGTCGAGCTCTTCACCAGTTGGTCGGTGAACCCGAGAAGTGGGTTAATCCGTTGCTGTTGTCGGTGAATGTTTGTCAAACCATTCAAGCAACATTGACTGGTGTTGTCGCTTCGCGAGCTTTTGGTGCACCCGGAGTTGTTATCGGTGTTGCGCTCAACGTGATTGTCTTCTTCGTCAACGTGATTGTCTTCTTTGTGCTCGCTGAAGCTGTGCCAAAGACTTACGCTTTGCTCTATCCAGAACGGGCTGCTTTGAGTACAGCGCGCGGAATCAAGATTTTGGTGTCATTCCCTCCATTGCGCATGGTGTCAGGTTGGCTGATCAGTTTGACCAATGTCATCGTGAAGGGCAAGGGACTCGAACAGGGTCCTTTCGTGAGCGAACAAGAACTGCTCGGAATCGTTGAAGCAGCAATGAACGATGATGTCATTGAAGAAGAAGAACGCGATCTCATTGAGTCGATCATTGAGTTTGGTGACACTGTCGCTCGAGAAGTCATGGTGCCATTGCCAGATATGGTGACAGTTCCGCAGACGTATACGTTGACGCAGGCCATTGATGTGGCGATCGAACACGGGTTTTCGCGGCTCCCCATTTTGAATGATGACGACGATGTTGTCGGAATCACTTTCATCAAGGATCTCATTCGCCAAGAACGTAATGGCCACGGTTCCGAGATAGTCACTGCCCATATGCGTGGAGTGACCGTTATCCCAGAGAACAAACCGGTCAACCGTTTGATGC
>JBEDJE010000352.1:0-2714 GCA_041172985.1 Actinomycetota bacterium | reverse complement strand
AAGGGAAACCACCATGACGGGGCGCCGTTTCCCAGAATCTCCGTATTCATCAACTGACTCGTAATCAAGCCAAGTCCAAAAAACTGCGCCGGGCCGAATTTTGTTGACACCAAAGGTTGAACCATATTCTAAGGCTCGACGAACCACCACACCAAAGAGCTTCCTCGCCATGAGTCCGACAGGTCGAACTGCTGCGGCCAAGATCATCGCTCCGATTGAAACCCAGACAAAAGTGTTGTCGTTTGACGTCTTTGAAGTTATGAGTGCTGGAACAAAGAGAAATGCCCCAATCGCTAGGCCGCTCCATCCGTCCCAAAGGTGTGGTGCCAGAATCTGATTCTGCTCGTCTTTCATTCTCACGACTGGCAAAACATCAAAGGCGACAACCATCAAGAATGCACCAATACCAACTGCATACGCCGCAGTCGAATAGTCCGATTTAAGAAAAACTGCGCCGATTCCTGTACCCATCAGACCAAGTCCACAGGCTGAAATAAATCCTGCAAGCCGACTCGGTTTCGCACGAGTAGTGCCACTCCATTCACAAGTGATGTGCACAAAAACAGAAACTGGCCTTCCAAATAGACCACCCAGGATGATTCCAGTAGCCGCAGCGAGGAGATACCAATCACCACCCTCGTTCTTCTGTAAATACTGAGCCAAAAGAAATGAACTGAGCAAAATGACGAACTGCACAACTCCACCAAGTATTGATTGTTGGCGCGCACTCGCTCGAAATTTTGCTTCCTCTTCCGCGATTCGTCGTCTCTCAGCTTCGAGTTTGCTGTCATTTATGTGATTCTTATTCTGTTGCCTGTGGTTGAGAGGACATATTTCTATTCGTGACTTCAGGAAGATCTGAAGAAACAAGTTCCTTCAAACCGACTTTTTCAACAACTTGGCGAGCCTGCGATAGATATCGCCGCAACTGATCGTCAAGTTCTTCGACCCGGACATCAATGGCTCTAATATTTTCTTGGCTTTTCTGTTCACACTGTTTGAGAGCCTTGGTCTCAGCAGTACGTAACGTCGTTAATTTGTTTGGCACCGCGACAATTGTCTTAATAGTCTCTAAAAGATTTTGATAGCTCGTTGACTCATTTGGCATTGGCTATCTACTCCTCGCTCATTGCCGAATAGGGAATCAAAAACTCAGCTGAAGCGTCGCCAGACGCATCAAGAAACAACGCACGGGCAGAAATGGTCCGAAGTCCGAAGTAGCCCGAGCCAAGTACCTCTCTAATTGTCGACGCTTCCGTTTTTAGTACGATTCGGCCGAGCATCTGACGATTCCATTCATAGCCGAATTGTCGCGTAAGTGGCGCAATATTTTGCCACCAGCCAAAAAACGTAATCCCGTTGTTATGGCCGTTGGTAGCAATTTCTTTCAGAATTTCTGGGGAAGTAATCCTCTCATTTTTTGTGTCCACTGGAAGATCGTGCATGCCAAACGCAAGAATCACAGTAGTAGTTCCGCGCCTTCTTTCAATGAGGGATTCCACGTCACTAATGCATTCGATTTCATCGACAGCACTTCCATGACTGCGCAGATTCTTGAACCAAAGACTTCGATTCAAATGTTCTTCTGCCGCACCATGTGCTTTGTTCAAAACAATGATCTGCAAATCACTTTTCATTCTGAAACTCAGTGAGTCAGTGAATGCATGAACAATTCCGACTGCTTCGCGATCACCATCGCCAACCATCACGATATGGCGTCCTGCCGAACCAATGTCACTGAATTCAACTGGGCCCTCGGCAAACAGAAGTGACGATCCGATAACCCCCGACTTTGATGAATCTTGGGCATCAAGTAGGCGTTTGTAATGCTCTGGGTTTGCAAGAACACCACGTTGCAAAACTCTCGGTTGTTCTGATTTTCCACGATCGTGGAAACGCTGAGTCAATTGATTAACTGTCTGGTCAGAAGCGTAAGCGACTACAACGTGTCGATTCCCAACAAGTTGGCCTGTTTCGGTATTTAAAATTGCTTCTCCACGATTTCTCAATTCACTGGCTCCAAAATTTTGACGAGCTAGGACCACTTGAGATTCATCACGATTCAGGCGAAGCGCGATTCTGACTCTGAACTGATCAAAAATGGCATCTTGATTTCTGGCCATACCCTTAATTCCAGAAATTGTCTGAGAAGCTAAGACAACGTGAATACCAAATGATCTTCCGCGCCGGACGACACTCTCTAGTAGGTCGGCGTTTTCGCCCGCCACATTTTCGTCATTGAACAATTCTTGAAACTCGTCAATGACGACGAGTATTCGTGGCATCGATTTGTTTGTCTCTGCTCGATAGTTGGCGAGATTCGTGACGTTGTGTTCAAGAAGAATTTTTGATCGCTTTTCAAGTTCTTTCAAAATTCCTTTTAAGACTCCTTGGCCCAATCGTGCGTCGGCCTGAATTCCGACAATCTTTGCATGCGGCAGATACGAATCTTTCCTGGCGAACCGTGCGAACTCAACACCTTCTTTGAAATCCAGAAGGTACATTTCGACCTCTTCAGGCGAATAGTTCGCCGCAATTGAATAGATCATGGTTAACAGAAGGTTTGATTTACCCGTTCCGACGGTGCCACCAATGAGCACGTTGTGCAGGTTTTCTTTGGAGTCTCCCAATGTGAATGCAACTGTCTCTGCACCACCACGTCCTACCAACACATCAATTCGATCAGCAGAACTCTTCCGCCAGATCTCTTGATC
>JBEDJE010000351.1:0-2648 GCA_041172985.1 Actinomycetota bacterium | reverse complement strand
TATAACTACTATTGTTCCATCCATGGCGCACCTGGCGCCGGAATGTACGGGACTCTCACGGTCTCGTGAAGTACGGTCTATCAAGAAACAAATTTCCAGAGGGGGAAATATGAAGCGATCAATGAGTGCACTTTTTGGAGTGATGCTTTTAGGCTCAGGGCTAGTTGCGTGTGGTGGAGATGACTCGTCATCAACTTCCGCAGCTCCATCAACAGATGTGGCATCATCTGAGGCGCCGTCAACCGACGCTCCATCAACCGACGCACCGGCGACCGAGGGCGTGCTCAACGTCCCGGCCGATTACGCCACGATTCAAGAGGCAGTTGATGCTGCCGTTGAAGGTGACCTGATCTTGATCGCCCCTGGCACATACAACGAAGCAGTGCAAGTGACCACGAACAACATCATCATTCGTGGACTCGATCGCAACACTGTCGTGCTTGACGGAAACTTTGAACTTGATAACGGAATTCGTGTTGTCGGCGCCAACGGTGTCGCACTCGAAAACATGACGGCCATGAATTACACCAAGAATGGATTCTTCTGGACCGGTGTGACTGGCTTCCGCGGCGATTACCTCACCGCATGGCGTAACGGCGACTACGGCGTCTATGTCTTTGACTCCGTTGGTGGCGTCATCGATCACTCGTATGGTGCTGGTTCACCTGACGCTGGTGTTTACGTTGGTCAGTGTTACCCGTGCGATACGTTGATTACTAACTTCACCGCCGAGTTCAATGGCCTTGGTTACTCAGGTACAAACTCGGGTGGCAACATGGTCATCGTGAACTCAATTTTCCGTAATAACCGTGCGGGTGTCGTGCCCAACAGTGGTAGCTACGAACTGTGCTACCCCGAGCGCAAGACCACGATTATTGGCAACTTGGTCTACAACAACAATCAGCCAGATACTCCGGCGATTGATGTTGCGCTCTTGGCTATGGGTAACGGAATTTTGAATGCGGGTGGTGTGCAAAACATCATCGAACGCAACCGAGTCTGGAATCACAACAAGACGGGTATCGGACTTGTACCTTTCCTTGAAGAAGATGCCAGCGACGTGATGCCCGAAAAGTCGGCGTGGGAAATGACTTGTGCTGAGAGCAAGAATCTCATGCCAGTTCAACCCGAAGGTCCATTGTTGTGGGACAGTCAAGAGAACACTGTTCGTGGCAATGTGCTCGAAGACAATCGTCGTGCCGACATTGCAGTTGCTTCGGCCGGTTCAGACTTGTGGACCTTGGCTAACTGCTTCGAAGGCAACACCTTCACGACATCAGCTCCACTCGACCTTGAGACATTGGCACCGTGTGGAACTCCACTGAGCAAAGACACTGGCGATTGGACTGCTGGTGACCTGAATGTGATCACCTGGTTGGTTGATGCTGAGACTGCACCGCCATCGGTTGATTGGAAGACGGCAACGCTCCCTGAAATGCCAGTGCTTGATTCGATGCCCGATGCTGCAACAGCACCAGGAGTTCCGGCCAGTGCAACACCACCGGCCATTGACCTCGACGCAATTACGGTTCCTGACAAGATCGACTGATCTCGTCACACATAGAAGGACGACAACATGACCCGGCGAACAAAATCACTTTTGCTCGCCGGGTCATTGTTTCTTTTTGGCTCGTGCGCAAGTGATTCGCATGACTCAAAGACCCATGATCATTCAGCAATGCCAGTCGACGCAGCATCAGTGATGGGTGAGCCCGATCAACCGATCACCGGACCACAAGGCCGAGTGGGTCAATTCGTTGTTGAATGCCCATTTAGTCATGCATTGTCTGATGATCCGATCATTTATCCAGGAGACGCAGGAGCATCGCACCAGGAGACGCAGGAGCATCGCACCTACACGCCTTTTTTGGCAATGTCACCGCCGACGCCGATTCAACTCTTGAGTCATTATTGGACAAGGGCACAACCTGTGAGCAGACACTAGACACAGCCGCATATTGGGCGCCGGCTCTCTTGGAGAATGGGCAACTCATTACGCCTGAAAAAAGCGTTGCCTATTATCGAGCAGGTCTCGGCGTTGACCCTGAATCGGTCGTCGCATTTCCCGCTGGTCTATTGATGATCGCCGGTGATGCAATGGCAACCGAACCTCAGCCAACATCGGTTGTTGCGTGGTCGTGTGGAAGTGGTGGCATGCGCGATGAACTTCCACCCTCGTGTCCAGAAGATCGCGGTTTACGTTTAGACATCACGTTCCCTGATTGTTGGGACGGAAAAAATCTTGATGTTCCGGGTCACCGCAAACACATGCACTACTCCTCAAAAGGCGAATGTCCGAGTACCCATCCAGTGCCGGTGCCACAACTCATTTTTGCGGTGGCATATCCAGTGCATGGTGATGCTTCGCATCTTCAGCTGGCTTCTGGTGGATTAATGACTGGTCACGCTGACTTCGTTAATTCGTGGGATCAAGAAAAGCTTGAAGAAGAAGTTGCCTTATGTATTCGCCGTGACGTCGTGTGTGGTGTCACGAGCGGCCGTACAACTGGCTAGAGACGTCCAGCGTCGGTGACGCGTTGCAAAAATTGTTGCGTGCGCTCGTGTTTTGGCTGACTAAAGAACTCTGCAGGGGGAGCGCACTCCAAGACTTGGCCTTGGTGCAGAAAGCACACGCGGTCAGAGATTTC
>JBEDJE010000350.1:1968-2607 GCA_041172985.1 Actinomycetota bacterium | reverse complement strand
TACCACTGACGTGACTGGCACTGTGCAGTTGCCTGCTGGCACTGAAATGGTGATGCCTGGTGACAACGTGACCATGACTGTGGAGCTCGGTAAGCCGATCGCTATGGACGAAGGTTTGCGTTTCGCTATCCGTGAGGGTGGCCGTACCGTTGGCGCAGGCCGCGTCGTCAAGATCATTAAGTGAGTCGCTGAACAACATGGCTCAAATTATTCGTATCCGTCTCAAGGCATTTGATCACGAGATCATCGATCAATCGACACGCAAGATCGTCGAAACCGTTTCTCGTACCAATGCCACCATCCGTGGGCCGATTCCTTTGCCCACAGACAAGCATCGTTACACGGTCATCCGTGGACCGCACATTGACAAGGACTCACGCGAGCACTTCGAGATGCGCATCCACAAGCGTTTGATTGACATCATTGATCCCAAGCAGCAGACCATTGACAGCCTCCAACGCATCGACCTTCCGGCCGGTGTTGAGGTTGAGATCAAGGTTCAGAACGCCTGAGTTCGTTGCTTTGCATCATGCGAAACGAAATTGAAAAGCCCCGCTGGAAACAGCGGGGCTTTTTCGTTAGTTCTCTTAATTGAGTTAGTATCACAAAATGATACGGAATAACCTAGGCGTGCACTTT
>JBEDJE010000350.1:0-1928 GCA_041172985.1 Actinomycetota bacterium | reverse complement strand
AACTGATTTGCAGACCATGGTTGAATCGATGCCTCCCCTTGCTCGATCACAGGCCGTTGGCGATCAAATGATGCGAGAGTATTCGTCGCAGAAGAAGATCTTCACGAGTGTTTATATTGACTCTCCAGATGAAGTTCGTGTTCTATTAACAAATGCTGAAAAGCACCAGGAGAATATTGATGGCGTGAGAGTCAATTTCATCCGTTCGCTTTTCACTCTTGACGAATATTGGACATTTTCACAAGCGTTGCTCGCTGTGAATCCCCAATTTCACTCCGTTGAAATTCAAGCAGACGAAATGAGTTTGGTAGCTAAAGTAACCATTGGAACTCCGGACAGATTAAAGGAAATTGTTCGACCAGAAAGTCTCCCCAGAGATGTTTCGGTGCGTGTTATCGAATCGGAAGTCGAGGTTCTAGAGGCAGCTCAAGGAGCCAAGTTCGTTACGGGAAACGGATGTACCTCTGGTTTCAGAATGAACTTCAATCGCATCAGCACAGCATCGCACTGTTCATCGAACTGGGGCACAGTAAATGGAACATTGGTAACAAATACGTCAAACAAATGTTCTATTGATAACCGTTGGGGTTCTGCTTCGTCTATCAGTTTGCTGATAAGTGGATACGGATGGTGGGGCGCGCAATACGATCCAGCGAATGGTCAAGTTGTGGAAAAATACGGGAGGTCTACTGGTTGGTCATATGGGTACGCTGGCAATTACTCAACAATTTCTGCTTCGTGTGTTGTTTCGGTTCAGATATATACCGGTGGAAATTTGCTTCACGACGGAGGAGATAGCGGCGGACCCTACTTGACTTTGGCTGGCGACAACCCCCAAAAGTACATCCCTCGAGGGACACACCGCGGATATCAAGGCATCAGTGTATTGGCAGTACCCATCTCAGCTATCAACGCGGCGGGATGGTACGTGCAATGAAATATGTGCCCTTATTTTTGTTGTTAACAGTCATGAATAGTTGTGGTGGTGATAGGACATCGTCGTCAACGACCTTTGTGCCGGCAATAGATGCAGGAATGTCGGTCGTAGCGGTTGTCGAGTCGAGCGAGACTCGGTTGACATTGACATTCGTTAATGACCCACCTGAAATTCGTGGGGGCTACTACGAGATCTTTGACTCCGATTTATCAAAGATGTACTTAGCGAACACGGATGCCAATGATCAGGTGCCAACCACTTTTTACATTGGAGAAGACCCAACAGCTGAAGTTCTTGAATATGGGGTTCAAGGTCCAGGCCCGGAGGAACTCATCATTCCAGATTTGCCTAGTGGCGAATATTTCATTTGCTCTGTAAGTCGCATCCATCCAAGCTGTGCAAAATTTACTATTCAGCGCTCAGGGTGACATGAAACAAATAATTTAATTTGATCTCTTACCCAATTCCTACCAATCCTGACCACACAACTCATTCGTAGATAGGTAAAAATTGCATCGTGACTGATCATTTCCCTCCGCCCACCCCACCCACGAATTTTTCGAGTTCGCCCGAACCCGTTCAACCAAAATCTCGGCGCGGTTTAGTGATTACTTTCCTTGTGGTTTTGTCGATGGTGCTCGGCGGTTTTGTGGGTGCACAGATCGCTCAGTCTGGTGATGATTCATCAACCACCGACTCAACTGAAGTTCCATCAACCGTCGTTGATGAAACCGAGACAAGCGGCAATGAGAATCCAATAGTGCCAACTGGTGACGCACCTGGAAGTTCTGATGAGCCCGTGGCTACGGCACCTTCATCAAATGATGCTGAACCAGCACTCAACGTTGCTGAAGTGTTGAAGAAGATCGAATCAAGCGTCGTGACGATCATCGCAGTGACTGAAGCGGGAATGAGCGCAGGTCGAGCAACCGGCACCGGAGTTGTCATCACATCTGATGGTGACATTTTGACGAACGATCATGTGATTGAT
>JBEDJE010000349.1:0-2701 GCA_041172985.1 Actinomycetota bacterium | reverse complement strand
TTGATTGATCAAAAGCTTGATTCAACAGCAGTCATGGGCGTGCTGTTTTTGGGAGCCGGGATATTGACGAGTCCCTTCCTTTTGTTTCGATCAGTCTCGTGGATCGCAACCCAACGGGGGCTCGTCATCATCGTCTATTTGGGATTTGTGACGTTGAGTCTCGCCTACGTCGCTTTTGGTAAGGGACTTAAAAATCTGGTTCCGACCACAGTGGTCATGCTCACCCTTCTCGAACCAGTCGTCGCCACTGCCCTTGCTTATTTTGTGCTCCACGAAAAAGTGTCAGGACCAGCGTGGTTCGGAATGCTTTTGGTTCTGGTCGGACTTCCGATCATTGCGATCTCGGTCCAGCGACCTACTACCGTCAAAGCATGAACCAATCGCTCGTTGCTCCGCTGCCAATCAAGAATCGCATCACCGAGATGCTCGGTATTGACTACCCAATTGTTCAAGCCCCGATGGGTTGGATTGCTCGTTCACAACTTGCTTCGGCGGTGAGCAATTCGGGAGCACTCGGAATTATTGAGACGTCATCCGGTGAACTCGACAATGTTCGTCATGAAATTTTGCGCATGCGCGAACTAACCGACAAGCCGTTCGGTGTCAATATCGCTCAACTCTTCGTACGCGATCCATCAATCGTTGACTTTGTTGTTGAGCAGGGCGTCAAATTCGTCACGACATCGGCAGGAAATCCGCAGCAGTACACCGGTCAACTCAAAGCAGCAGGACTCACTGTGTTCCATGTTGTACCCACTCTGGCAGCGCTCAAGGCGGTGGATGCCGGTGTTGATGGACTTGTCGTTGAAGGTGGAGAAGGAGGCGGCTTTAAGAACCCGCAAGATGTCTCAACGATGGTGCTGTTGCCGCTGATCGCATCAAAGGTGTCACTTCCGATTATCGCCGCTGGCGGTATTTGCGACGGAGTCTCGATGGCTGCAGCTTTTGCACTTGGTGCTGAAGGTGTGCAGATGGGAACTCGAATGGTCTCGGCCGCAGAATCTCCCGTTCATGACAACTGGAAGAACTCCATCGTTAATGGTGCAGAAACGGGAACTGTTTTCTTGAACCGTCTTTCTCGTCCAGGTTTACGTGCACTACGGACTGAACGGACGACCGAATTAGAAAAGCAAGACCATGTTCCGCTCACTGAAATGTCGCGTGCTCTCGATCTCTATTTTGGCGGAGATATGGAGGCCGCGATCGCCCTCACTGGACAGGTCATGGGACGCATTGAGGCAATCAAACCGGTTCAAGAAATCATCTATGAAACGATCGCAGAATTGAGATCGGTCATTTCAGGATTGGCATCAGCAATCTGATTCGAGGCCATCCAAAGGTTGACGAGCGACAAGAAAAACATCGTCGCTCCGAACACGTGAATGCCGACGAGTAAGGCTGGGATGTCGTTGAAGTACTGCACGTAACCAACAGTCGCCTGCAGGATGGCGATGACTAAGACCATTTCGAGCGGACCAAATAGCTGTTGGGCTCGCTGTTGCCTCATTTTCCAAGCGACAAGTATCAAGAGAGCAATTGCCACCAGCACTGAAATGCCGTGAATGCGTGCGACGGTAGTGATTGCTAAATCGAATCGACGGGCCTTCTCGTCTCCGGCGTGCGGACCAGAGCCAGTCACGACCGTTCCGGTAATGAGGGCCAGGCTTCCCATAACAACTGTCAAGCGAACCAGTTTCTGAAGACCAGACAGAGTTGATAAGTGATCAGGTTTGAGATCGTTTTTTGCGCGTTGATGCAATATCAAAGCATTAGCAACGAGAATCATCGACAGAACAAAATGACCTTGATTGGCGAGCGGATGTAGATCGGTGAGAACAACGATTCCCCCAAGCACGATCTGTCCAATGACTCCGGCAACAAGACCCCACGACAACATGACCAAATCTTTTCGATAAGGAACTCGAAAACGTGCTGCCAGAACTGCAGCAATGACGATTGCGGTGACAAGACCCGTGAAAAGTCGGTTGATCTGTTCAATGGCTCCATGGGTTGTAGATACATCGATGAATTTTTCTGAGTTACAACGCGGCCAATCTGAACATCCCAAACCCGATCCAGAAAGTCGAACTGCGGCGCCACTCACGACAATCACACATAGCAATATCAGTGCAAATCGACTCACCCAGATGTACCCAGCGGGACTGATCTGTCGCGCTTTACGGGATCCGTCCGACGAACTCATAGACCCACAGTAGGCGTATGGGTTCGTCAGCGCCACCTGTTAGGACTACGGTCACATCATGCTCACATCTTTCGACGACTACCCCATTCACGCAGGAAGTACTCCAGTCAACGAAACTGGATCCAGTGATCCCAACCACTACGACCGCTACTTCTTTAATGGTTACCGCTCGGACGCTTCGTTGTACTTCGCTGTGGCAATGGGTTTGTATCCCAATCGCCATGTAGCTGACGCTTCTTTTTCAGTCATTGTGAACGGTCAAGAACAGATATCGATTCATGCATCATGTCGCGCTCACCCCGATCGAGCGAAGACGAACCATGTTGGACCTATTCAGGTCAACGTTCTTGAGCCGATGAAGAGACATCAGATCATCGTTGATAGCACTGAGCATGGAGTGAAGGCTGAATTGATTTTTGTTGCTCGAAGCGGCCCAGTGCAAGAGCCACACTTCCTAGTAAAGGCGGGTCAGCGAACTCTGTTTGATTACACACGTAT
>JBEDJE010000348.1:0-3299 GCA_041172985.1 Actinomycetota bacterium | reverse complement strand
GAAGGGTGTTGCTGATCAGCCAGCGAGGGCGCCGGCAAAGACTTGCCAAGCCAGCAATGACTTAGCAACAAAACTCAAGACGATGTAGGTTCGTTCGCCGTGTAAGTAATTTGCCCACTTGCCGCGAGCCTTGTATTGCTTCCACTGCACGATGGCAAAGCAGTTGAACAAAATGAAGATTGAAAAGATGATTCCGTACACAAAGCCAGGTGTCGTTGACTCTGCAGGACCTTTAGGTGTCCACACGTTGATTGCGGTCGCAATCCAAGGAATGATGCCTGCGAAGCAACCAAACCAGAACGGAAGCATGTCGCCATCACCCGGAGTTGTGTAGCGCTCCTGCAGCCAGCCGAACAAAATCATGCAGACGTTGACGGCGAAAATTGATAGTAGAGCGATGTAATCGGCGGTGCCGTTGAGCTGCATAATCACGATCAGCATGATTGACGACGACAACGAATACTCGATCCAGCGGTATTTGTTGATGTGCACCTTCAGCCCATCGGCATATTGCTGAAACACTCGCGGAGATGCAACAAAGAAATGGAAGAAGGCCGACAGCGCCATGAAGGCCGCAACCATGTAGCCAGTGTTGATGTTGAACAAATTGATTGATTCGGTGAACTTGCCGAGACCGGGTGCGTCGGTGAGGTATGTCGCCTGAACCGGTAGCGAGAAGTTATTTGAAAGTAACAAAATCGCGACAAACGACACGAGGTGCAAAACACCTGCGGCAATGTTGAGGCGACGTAACTGTGCGATTGCTTGTTCCATACGAAGCAGTCTTACTGGCTGAGGTTACGGAAGTACGGATTGTGACTTAAGTAGGGGTGAAAGTATCCCAATCTGGTCTGGCGAAATAGCAGGTTTCCTCAGTGATTCCCGACCAGATTGCGGGTTGGGATGCGGATGCTGGAGTTGTTGGCTTCGAGTGACGGTCGAATCTCACGGAACAAGCGGCGATACCTATAAAACGGAACTCGTGGGTACATGTGATGAATCAAGTGGTGGTCTTGGCCGAGCAACATGATGTGGCTGCCAAGCCATCCCCGAACACGCGTATTGCGGTAGCGAGTTGTCTCATTGAATGGCGCGTGGGGGAGCCACACAAACCACACCTGCAAAATCAACTGTGCAAACTGTGTGGGCAACCACCACAACAACAAGAAGTTCATGCCTTGCCCAAAGAAGAATGAAACAACCAACAACAAGAGACTCAATTGCAGATGTCGGTATAGGCCCGGGCGATCTGACTTGAAGTACTTAATGCCGACGCTGATTTTGGGTGGCAGAACCTTGAACAACACATCGGCCAAAAACGGGACGCAGGCGATGGTCTTAATGATGGTGGTGATGAACCATCGCGGGAAAACGGCTTTTCCGGGTCCGGCCATGAAGTTGTCAGGATCTTTGCCCGGGATGTTGGTGTGGGCATGATGCAACAAATGCGATGGGGCATACGCCTGAAAGTTTAATTGCAAAGGCAACGAGGCGACGGTTCCCATGGCCTGATCAACCCAACGTAACGACTTGTTCTGACCGCTGATGTTTCCGTGATTGGCTTCGTGGTGAATGGTGTAGAAGAAATACGTGATGATCGAGTTGATGATGAGTCCCACATACATGGGCAATGAGCCATTGACACACAAGATGATGGTTCCCGTAAAGACGGTGCAGTTGAAGATAAACAACAAAACGGTTGGCCATGCGAAGCCACCCATATATTTGGTCGCAATAGCTCGTTCTTCGGCGGGAGTCATGTCAGAGAGTCTGACACAAAATATTCCTCTAGCCTGAACCGTGTGTCCACGCGACATTCTGCGCAAGGTTGATCTGACGGTTGCCCCTGGAATGCGCGTCGGAGTTCTTGGCCCGAACGGAGTCGGTAAGTCAACCCTTTTGGGAGTTCTGTCGGGGCGACTGCAGCCCGATGAAGGCTCGATTCTGTATGCCCCAGCCACGGCGACGATCGGGGAGTTGCGTCAAGAGACCGAACGGGTGAGTGGCGAAACTGTCGAGGCCTATCTCGCTCGCCGCACCGGTGTGTCAGGCGCGCAAGCCGAACTTGATGCGGCGACCGAAGCCTTGTCGAAGAGCGAACCAGGATCGGATGATCGTTACAGCGACGCCCTTGAACGTTGGCTCGATCTAGGTGCTGCCGATTTTGAAAGTCGAGTGCAGACAGTGATGGCCGAAGTTGGACTTGCGGATGCAACGCTCGGTTCTTTGATGACCACGTTGTCTGGCGGTCAAGCTGCCCGTGTCGGGTTGGCCGCATTGCTGTTGTCGCGTTTTGACATCTTGATGCTTTTTGACATCTTGATGCTTGACGAACCAACCAACGATCTTGATTTTGTCGGTCTCGAACAACTCGAGAAGTTCGCGCTCGATTTCAAGGGTGCACTTGTTGTTGTGAGCCACGACCGAGCATTTCTTGATCGGGTCGTCACGCACGTCGCCGAAGTCGACGACTACACCCACGCGATCAAGGTGTTTGCTGGTGGCTGGACGTCGTATTTGCACGAACGCGAAATTGCTCGTCAACATGCCGAAGAGGCCTATGCCGAATACGACGCTCAACGAAGTGGTTTAGGCGCGCGTGCGCAACGTGAGCGTAATTGGGGTCAGGTCGCAGTGAAGTCATCGAGCGATGGCGACAAGATGGGCGCAAAGTTTCGGGCCAACAACACCGAACAGTTGGCATCGCGTGCACGACGCACCGAACGCGCCATCGAACGACTAGAGGTTGTAGAGAAACCGCGTGAGCCGTGGCAATTGCAGTTCACTATCGCGACTGCCGATCGTGCCGGGGCAGTAGTGGCGCGTCTTGATAGCGCTGTGGTCAGGCAAGGTGATTTCACGCTTGGGCCCGTGACTCTCGAAATCGGTTGGGGCGAACGTATCGGAATTGTGGGCGCCAACGGTGCGGGCAAGAGCACATTGTTGCGAGCGCTACTTGGTCGCGTTGAACTTGCATCTGGTGCGGCATGGATCGGACCAAGCGTGGTGATTGGCGAAATTGATCAAGCTCGTGCGCAGTTTGCGGGTGAACGCTCGTTGCTTGATGCATTCATCGATGCTTCCGGATTAATCATTGCTGAAGCACGTACTTTGATGGCCAAGTTTGGTCTTGGAGCCGAACACGTGAATCGCACATCAGATTCGCTGTCACCGGGTGAACGTACTCGGGCCGGACTGGCGTTATTGCAAGCACGCGGTGTGAACCTGCTGGTGCTTGACGAACCGACGAACCATCTCGATCTTCCCGCCATCGAACAACTTGAACTGGCGATTACTTC
>JBEDJE010000347.1:2623-2983 GCA_041172985.1 Actinomycetota bacterium | reverse complement strand
ATCCGGGCGTAGCAGATATTGCTGCGAGCGGTTCGTGGCGTTCACTCGCTCGCCAAAGTTATGCGTCAACGGTCGGAATGAACCCCGGACCAGTGCATCTCAATTTGCCTTTCCGTGAACCGTTAACTGGAAAAGCAATTGAACTTTCAAGCGATCAACCCATTCGGGCTCAGATTCTCGGCTCTATTGGATTGTCCGATTCCGAGATTCAACAAGCCGTTGCGTTGCTCGAAAATCGAAAAGGAATCATCATCGCGGGACGTGGGTGTGGCGATGCCTCGGCGATCTCAGAACTAGCTGTATCTCTTGGCTGGCCGGTTCTTGCTGACTCTCGGTCTGGATGTCAAGGGATCTCCGAAT
>JBEDJE010000347.1:0-2597 GCA_041172985.1 Actinomycetota bacterium | reverse complement strand
CCGAATCTGTTGTCCATTTTGACTCGTTGATTCGGTGTCAGGCTTTTGTTGAAAAGCATGTGCCAGAGGTGGTCTTGCGTATCGGCGAATCCCCGAGTTCTAAAGTTTTGAATCAGTACGTCACAAAATCTCGGGCCTTTCAAGTTCACGTCAGTGCCTTCGAGAACACCTTTGATGCAGATTCTCAGGTGTCAATGCACATATCCAGTAATCCAACTACTTTTTGTCGAGGAATTTCTCGATTGATCAATGTCGCCAGCGATCCGAAGAATCTCAGTCAATGGGTTAATGCCGATCAAAAAGCTAGAGCGACTATTGCAAAAGAATTCGCTTCCTCTCAAAATGCTTTGAATGCTCCGCAGGTCGCGTTTATATCGCGCTCAAGTCTTTCGAAGGGTGACAACCTATTTGTCTCGTCTTCGATGCCGGTTCGTGATCTTGAATGGTTTGGTGGGGACTGTTCGTTACTAAAGGTTTTCTCTAATCGCGGAGCCAACGGGATTGACGGAGTGATTGCATCGGCGATCGGAGTTGCAATCGCGACTCGCCAAAAAACTCTAGTTCTTCTGGGAGATGTTGCCTTTTTGCACGACTCTTCAAGCCTGACGGCACTTGCTGACCGTGACGTTGATCTCAAGATCGTGGTGTTGCTGATCGTTACGTTGATCTCAAGATCGTGCTGACCGACAATGATGGGGGAGGAATCTTTCATTATCTTCCGCAAGCTGAAATTGTGTCGGAGCAAGTATTCGAAAAGTTGTTCGGCACGCCTCATCAAACAGATCTCGTCAGGTTGGCGCAAGCGCATCGGTTGGCAACTTTCGATTGCGACTCGGTCGAAAAACTACAGAAGTCTTTATCGACGGCTGGAAGCTGTGTGATCAGGGTGAGAACTGATCGCGTTTCAGAAGTTGCGATCCATCAACAGCTTCATGAACTGGTGTCCTCGGCAATTCTTGTCTAGAACGCTTTGTCACGGTCGGACAATTGCAGAAAGCATTGCTTGAAACTTCGCTTGAGTTTCGGCAAGTTCAGCATCTGGTTCACTCGCCGCAACGATTCCGCCGCCAGCGATTAGACGAGCAGTTTTGCGATCCGCAGAAAATTCGGCACATCGAATGGCGACGGCCCACGTTCCATCTCCTTGAGCGTTGACCCAACCAACAGCACCGCCATAATTCTTTCGATCAAAACCTTCAAGTTCGCTGATGATCGCGAGTGCTTTATCACGAGGGTGGCCACCCAAAGCGGGAGTCGGGCAGAGCATTCTTGCCAAATCAAGAAGATCAGGGTGATCTTCGGAAAGATGACCTTCAATTAATGTCCCTAAGTGCTGCACGTTGGCTACTTCAATCACCGACGGTTCGGGCTGCCAATCAAGATACGAGCAATAGGGAAGCAGCATGTCGTGAATGACATCGATGACGATGCGATGTTCAACTTGATCTTTCATACTGAGCAAGAGCTTGCGCGCCAAGTCGGCATCGGTGGTGGGGTCTCCTGTGCGAGGAGTCGTGCCAGCTAACGGATGTGAACTCACTCGACTTCCTGCGACCTCAATGAGCAACTCTGGAGACGCACCAACGAATCCATCTATTGAATAGCGATAGCTGTTACCAAATGTTGCCTTCAGGCGTAACAAAACTGCGTGGACGTCAATGGGATCTCGAGCCTCAACGACAACTTCTCGAGCGATCACTGCTTTAGTGATTCTCCCCTCGCGTACTGCAGACCGAGCCCCGAGAACCGCCTGACGATATGTCTCAACGGGCGTGAGAGCGGTCACTGTGAAGTCGTTGGATGAGGCTCCTAACAGTTGACGTATTTCAACTTCGGAATCGGCATGATCGATCGTGGTTAACCAGCAATTTCCTTTTTCGTCTTTGCCCACAATCTGCTGGGGAATAACAAATTCGTTCGTCGTAGAACTGTCAAAGGGGATGACGCCGAAAGCAATAGGGGATACATCAATGCCTGTCGTATTTTGATGATTTATGTCCCTCAATACTTGTTCTACTTGCGACGCAGCTACGCGCCGGGTCACGCCACGTCCTGCGTACCCAATTCCGTTGCGAACAAAAAGAAAGCCATCACTTCCAGCAATATCGTTGAGATCAACAGACGCTTCGAAAAGAGTGGTCTGAGCAAACACGAAGTTTTAGATCCTTGTGCCGAGCATCAGTTGCGTGAGTCCGCCAGAGAGTTGATGATGAGTTGCATCAGTAAATCCGGCTTGGCGTAACGCGGTCAACATTTCTTCTCGTGATGGAAGGTAAGCCACGCTTTTTGGCAGATAGCGATAAGCCGCCGGGTCAGATAACCAACCGCCAATTTTCGGCACAATTTTGCCGAAGTAGATTCCGTTGCCGAATCGAATGATTCGATTGTGGGGAACACCGACATCGAGTAGGGCGATTCGACCACCCGGTCGCACGACGCGTCCAAGCTCATTAAAGAATGCGGTGAGGTCGACCAGGTTTCTCAAGGCAAAGCCACAGGTTGCTCCATCGACAGAGTTGTCAGCGATAGGGAGATTCAAGATGTCGGCTTGCGATCGCGGCGAACCTGATCGATCGGCGGCCAGCATTCCAAACGAC
>JBEDJE010000346.1:0-4055 GCA_041172985.1 Actinomycetota bacterium | reverse complement strand
ATACGAATCGACGATGATCGACAAGTTGATCTCGTAGATATCAACTTGCTCTTTCAAAATGAGGTGCAACAGCAGGTCGAAGGGTCCCTCAAATACTGGGGTGGAAACGTCGACAGCCATCGCTTTGAGGCTAATCGCCGGAGCGGGCTCGGAGCAGGTAAAACGGCAAAAACCGCTCAGCAATCAGAGCCAAATAAGCCCCAGGAATCGATTGTGCGCCGTTATCCTTGACCCGTGCCTCGCGTCCTGTCTTGTATCCAACCCACCGGAGTCGTCCATTTGGGCAATTACCTGGGAGCTCTGCGCAATTGGGTCGTTGGCCAGCACGAATGCGACGCCTTCCATGGCATTGTCGACCTGCATGCCCTCACCGTGACCGATCGTCCGGGCGTTTTGGGCACGAGCACACTCGAATTAGCCGCCACTCTCTTTGCAGTCGGACTTGACCCCGAGGTCGCAACAGTTTTCGTCCAGAGCCATGTTCCCGAGCATGCCCAATTGGGCTGGGTCATGGAATGCACCGTGTCATATGGCGAACTCAGCCGCATGACCCAGTTCAAGGACAAGTCAGCCAAGCGCGAAGCCGACTTCGTATCAGCTGGTCTCTTCACCTACCCAGCTCTTCAAGCCGCCGACATTTTGTTGTATGACGCTGACGAAGTTCCCGTCGGCGAAGACCAACGTCAACACATCGAAATCACCCGCGATATCGCGATGCGATTCAACGGACGTTTTGGGGACACCTTCGTTGTGCCCAAGATTGTGACTCCACGCGCCGGCGCCAAGGTCACCGATTTACAAGAACCCACCGCCAAGATGTCGAAGTCGTCAAACACCGATGCCGGAATTGTGTACGTGCTCGACGAACCCGCCGCAATTCTGAAAAAGTTCAAACGCGCCGTGACCGACTCTGATGGCGAAGTGCGTTTTGATCGTGCCGAAAAGCCTGGCGTGTCAAACCTGATTGAAATCTTGGCGGCATGTACCAGTCGTAGTCCGCAACAGGTTGCTGCCGAATACACACAGTACGGTCCTCTCAAGGCCGATGCTGGTGAAGCCGTCGTCGCGATTCTTGCGCCTATTCAGCATCGTTATCACGAACTCATGGGCGACAAGGCTGAACTCTCACGCTTGCTACGTACTGGTGCCGAAAAGGCCCGTGCAGTTGCGTCAGCAACANACACGGGCTACTAACCCGCTTGATGCCTTGTCGTCAGGCAAATGCGGTTACCTTCAGAGTCCTTAATTTCTGCCACGAAACAAAACTCTGCTTCGGTTTTTTCAAGCAAGATCTCTGAACCGAGTTCAACTGCTTTTCTCAGCACCGTATCAATGTCTTCAATGAGCAAGTAGAGAAAAACTCCGTCGATAGATGGCTTGTACACATCTCCCTGGACGAGCGCTCCACTAATTCCTACGCCATTTTCTTCGTACGGGAAGAACGCCATGTCATAACCATGAATCGAGCCGCGCTCAAATTCAATGTCAAGCAGTGCTTGATAAAAGCCAACAGCTCGTTCCATATCAACGACCGGAATTTCAAAGAAAGCTCCAAAATTGACTGCCATGATTCAAGAATAGATGATCCGAACCTTGGCCCGAAGATCAGCAAGCACCGGTCAATATTCAGCGATGTCAATGATCACCGCGTGCACCACTAGGCGGTACTTCACGCTGTTTGGCGGATGACAAGCAACGAGTGAAAGAGTTTGGTCGTTTGACGTTGACGCATAGAGCAACGGATCTGTTGGCAAGCGAATATCAACGCCCGTCACGCGATAGGTATACAACTTTTTCCCAATCGTCAAATAAACGAGCGAATTGACCCCGAGTTTGTCAAGATTCCTAAATTCGCGACCGTGAGAAGTACGGTGCCCGAAAATAGCAACGTTGCCCGGCTGATTCGGCGTACGTGACTCGACCAAGTGCGCCGGGTCAATGTCGACGTACTCAGTACCATCGCGCACAAGCGACGTCAGACCGATTTGCGGAATTGAGATATTCCCCGGAAAACCTTCGGACTCTGGCAACGAATTAGTTGGAGCAATGAGCGTCGGAGCGTCGATCGCTTTGGTTCACCCACGAACCAACCGAAAATATCCACGATCAAGTCGGCGCCACCGTACGAATAAAAAGAAACACCCCGAGTGCCCGTTGCCAGTTGCGCATGGTTCGGCGCAGTCACACCAGCCCTATTGGCATTGAGGTTTGACGAATCAGGGCGTGCTCGACCCGCCGGATAAGCGGTCACAAAACCCTCGCCAAGGGCGCGAGTCATCGTGACATTCAAGGCCACGGCCGAAGCGCCCGTACTCGGAATTCCCGTCTGACTGGCTGTGCCTACTTCGACTGTCCAGTCGTGGTGCAACGCAACTTTTTCACCAAGTGGGTTGGGTGTTGATCGCGTATCAAGCAAGCGTGTCGGCGACACTGGCACGAATAGTCCGTCTTCACTCACTGCCGCTGATGTACCGCTGTAATAACCCATGATGTCAACGAGCAAATCACCACCGGCATACGAATAAAACTCAACACCCGTCGCGCTTGGTTTGACGATCACTTGATTGGCGATTGTTTGACCCGAGAATGAAATATTGATATTTGATGTTGTGCCCGGATCTTGTCCTGCGGGATATGCCGACCAAAAGCCAAAGCCGTTGGCACGTAACCGCGAATTGACCGCCGTGACGTTCAAGACCAGACCTTCTGTGTCTACTGGTATCCCAGCAGGCAACGGCAAACGCACCACACGACCTTCACCTACCGTCGCGTTACCTCGAGTGTCAAGTAAGCGTTGCGGCGTGAGCGGGATAAAGCGACCAGCTCTTGTTGCTCCTGACGAGCTGTAATAACCAAAGACATCAACCAATAAATCTGCAGCGATCGATGTATACAAGCCAATTCGTCCATCGCCGCCCAAACGGACAGTCACAAGGTTGGCCACCATTTGCCCACTGCGTTGAATGTTGACATTTGAAGTATTGGGCAAAGACGGATCCCCCCACGGGAAAACCGTGACATACCCTTCACCTTCAGGATTAACGACCGTGACGTTGAGAACGACTGCAGTCGCCGTATTTGGGACACCTGCCAAACCACTGATGAGAACCGGGTTGTATGAACCAGTAGCCGCCTTGACAGAAAGTCGGGTATCTAAAACTCGAGTTGGTGAAACGCCACGAAATGCCGATGCACCCACGGGTGCAGCCGAAACCGATTGTGACCCGATCGTCGAGCCC
This sequence comes from Actinomycetota bacterium, assembly GCA_041172985.1. Classification (GTDB taxonomy): domain Bacteria; phylum Actinomycetota; class Acidimicrobiia; order Acidimicrobiales; family Ilumatobacteraceae; genus Casp-actino8. Next base: position 816 of record JBEDJE010000346.1, on the reverse strand, counting down.
ACAAAGAACGTTGACGAAAGAAGCAAACCAACGACTAAGTGCCGACTCAACGATGTGATCAAACGCGTACGGCGGGGCGGTGACTTCTTCATAGAACTTACAGATCCTAGAACAACAACAGGGGCGACGACTATTTTTGAACTAGATCTGATCTGCTTGTCGCAATAGATGAACAATCGGGTCATTTCTTGACGATTCATTCGACCAATCAAGAAGTCGTAGCGTCTCATCGCTTGAACCAGCCTCACGGCACAAATTCAAACCGATACTTTCGTGATCGTGATACAAGCGAAATCTGGTACCTACAGGCCCAACAACGGTGGCAATCACTCGCCCCAATACTCCTAGATCACTCTCTGCTTTTCCGATGTCATGCAGCAATGCCGCCGCAACTTGATCTCGCGTAAAGGCGGGGTGCATCTGCGTAAATCGGCGAGCAACTTCGATGGAATGACGTTGATCATAAGATTTCATCCGTTTCCACAATTTGTATTCATTTTCTAGCAACTTTTCATTCACCCACGCAACATCAATCGCCGGTGGCATGCGTCGTGAAAGTGACGTGACGAAGCGACGAATTAAATGCCGACTATGGGCGACGACCGTTGGCATCACGAGCCGCGCGACACACTTGCTCGTGGATGGGCCGTGCGGTATTGATCAATCAGACGTTCTTGTGACACGCGGGTGTACACCTGCGTCGTCGAAATCGAGACATGACCGAGCATTTCTTGGACGATGCGCAGATCGGCGCCATGATCAAGCATGTGTGTGGCGCACGAGTGGCGCAAAACATGTGGAGACAACTGCGCAGTC
>JBEDJE010000345.1:2319-2778 GCA_041172985.1 Actinomycetota bacterium | reverse complement strand
CATGTTGACGAATGCCCGAGCAATTCCGTCGGCGCCGCGAGAAATGAGCACGGGCATGCCAACAACATCAATGGCTTTATACGTATTGACTTCTTTGATCTCGGCAGTCATGGCGAGCAACAACGGAACACGCTTGAAGATCATGTCAACTTCGCGCTGCCAACGTTCGGGATCAAAATAGTTCGAGGCAGGAATCGTGGTAACCGATTCGGTGAGGTGCACGGTTCCGGCTTTGTTATGCGCAATCGTGCGCTCGGCCATTGCGACAAGTTTCTCGCGGCTCATAGTTACCCCCAGGTACCTCGGACAGCGTGCTGCTGCGTGGTTTCAGCCTAGATGTTTCAATTCAGTTCAAACGATTGATTGTTCACCAGACTTTTAGTCGTTTTGCAGTAAATGCACGAGGCTGCTGGTATCCCAGCGGTTTCCACCACGAGCAATGACCTGAGCATAGAACTG
>JBEDJE010000345.1:0-2260 GCA_041172985.1 Actinomycetota bacterium | reverse complement strand
CGGGCACCGTTGCGGTTTGCCTCATCGAGGCAGATACCCAAGTCTTTACGCATCCATTCAACGGCGAAGCCAAACTCAAATTCACCACGGTTCATCGTGCTGGCCCGGTTGTCCATCTGCCAACTCGCCGCGGCACCCTTGCCGATGACATCGACCAACTTGTCAACATCAAGTCCGGCTCGTTGCGCGAAATTGACTCCTTCGGCAAGCCCCTGCACGATTCCAGCAATGCAGATCTGATTCACCATTTTGATCTGATTCACCATTTTGGCCAATTGACCAGCGCCTGCTTTTCCAAGACGCTCACATGCCCGTGAATAAGGGGCGATTGCTGCCTTGGCCCGCTGAAACACCGCCTCATCATCGCTACCGCACATAATCGTCAGAGCACCGTTTTGTGCCCCGGCTTGACCACCAGACACTGGGGCATCAACGAAACCAATCCCCCGCTCGGCACATGCCACCGACAACTCTCGCGCCACATCGGCCGACGCCGTGGTGTGGTCGATCAAGATTGAACCAGGCTTCATTCCTGCCAGCGCACCCTGCGGGCCATAAACAACCGAGCGCACATCGTCGTCGTTGCCGACACACATCATCACGAAATCGGCATATTCAACGGCCTCAACCGGCGTGGGCTTGGCGAAGCCACGATTGAGGGCAACCCACGCCAAAGCCTTGGGAGCCGAGCGGTTGTACACCGTGATCTGGTAATCGGCCTTAGCTAAGTGACTCGCCATGGGCGCGCCCATGACTCCGAGTCCGAGAAATGCCACTTTGGGGCCGGTGCCGATTGTAGGAATTGGTCCGGTTGCGTCTTCAGGAGTTTGTGCCATGCCCTCTAGTTTGTCAGGCTCTGAGGTACCACCATGAGCAAGAACCTTCATATTGACCATCTCGTTTACGCGACCCCCGATCTGGCGGCCGCTGTTGCCGACATCGAAGACCGTTTTGGCGTTGCCCCAACCCCGGGCGGTGCCCATGTTGGGCTCGGGACTTTCAATGCGTTGCTTGGTCTTGGCGGACGCACCTATCTCGAAATTGTCGGACCCGACCCCGCTCAGCCCGAACCCGTGAATCCGCGTCCTTTCGGTATTGATGATCTCAAAGAAGCATCGCTTGTTGGGTGGTGTGCTGCTCCACAGCGAGCATTAGTTGATGTCGTGCAGGCCGCTCGTGAAGCTGGGTTTGATCCGGGCGACGTGCGCGCCATGAGTCGTCAACGTCCCGATGGCGTCTTGCTCGAATGGGAATTGACGCTCGCATCGCTTCCCATTCCCGAAGGCGGCGTGCTTCCGTTCTTTATTGATTGGGGTCGCACCGTTCATCCAACCGCCGACATGCCCATTGGCGGAACCTTGATGGTGCTTGATCTTTTTCATCCGCAACCGCGAACAATTGACTTGTTCTTGTCGGCAGTCAGTGATGAAGCACAACTTGGTGATGAAGAAGCCAACATCACTCTCAACTACGCCGACAATGCAAAGTTGACCGCCGAAATTCTGACCGCCAACGGTTTAGTGATTCTTCACTAACTGATCTGGGTTAGTTCATTCAGGGGTGACGTAGGCCGCGGTGATGCCACCGTCAATGATGAGCGATTGACCCGTCATCCAACTGCTCTCATCTGAAGCCAAGAACAACGCGCCATTGGCGATTTCACTCGGGTCACCGAAACGCCCCATCGGAATATGAACCAAACGACGATTGCGCTTGGCATCATCGCTCAAGAACTTGGCCAACATCGGGGTCATAATCGGGCCAGGACACAGTGAGTTCGCCCGAATACCTTGGCGGGCGTAAATGACTGCAATCTCACGAGTCATTGCGAGCACTGCACCTTTAGATGCGGTGTAGGCAACTTGTGGTGTCGCTGCACCCATATGCGCCACAAAGCTGGCAACGTTCACGATTGAACCGCCACCAGATGCCAACATTGCCGGAATCGCATAGCGACAACCGAGCAACGTGCCCTTGACGTTGATATCCATCGTCTTTTGGTACACATCAACTGAAGTGTTGGTCGGACCATCGTCGTCACTCAACATCACGCCGGCATTGTTGTACAAGATGTGCAGGCCTCCAAAAGTTTCAACGGCGTGTTGAACTGCGGCTTCAACTGAACCTTCATCGCTCACGTCACAACTCACAAAGGTTGCTTCGCCGCCAGCAGCATCGATTGCGTCAACAACTTCGTCGCCATCAACCACGTCGGCAATCACGATTTGCGCACCTTCACGGGCGAACAACTCGGCACCAA
>JBEDJE010000344.1:0-5599 GCA_041172985.1 Actinomycetota bacterium | reverse complement strand
GCATGACACACACTCATCAAGTTGCGGACGTAGACCTTCTGACGACAAGAGCTTCCACAGAAACGCTGGGACCACGAGTGGCGAAGGTCGAGTCAACAACGTCTGCCGAGCACCGACCAGCATGCGGTACATCTGCGGTACGGGTTCTCGATCTGGCACCAGTTGATCGACGGCCTCAAGAATCGAAATCGCTTCCGTCATTGAATCAAGATCACCGAAAACAGACGCTGTTGTGTCGACACTCTCGACCTGGCTCACTATGTCGAGGTCTTTCCCTCGATGCAGTTGGACCTCCACATGCGAAAGTGGTTCAAGTCGTCCACCAAATTTTGATCTCGTTTTACGAATGCCCTTAGCAACGGCTCGAACCTTGCCATGATCTTGAGTCAAAAAAACAATGATGCGATCGGATTCTCCAAGCTTGTAAGTACGAAGAACGATTCCAACATCTCGATATAAACGCGAAGTCATGTATCAACGCCACCAAAGCGACGATGCCGTGACGAATATTCTTGAATTGCATGATTAATGCTTTCAATTGACAACCCAGTCCAGCCTTGATCGACAAACACGATTTCTCCGTAAGCAAGTTCCCAAACAAGAGACGCAGGTAAACAATTTGCTGGACCGAGAACAATGACCAAGTCAGGATTTCCTGCAGTACCAAAAAGTTGTTGATCCAAAAAACCCTCATTCACAATTTCGGAGGGTTCAACATTTGTCAGCGCAGCGCAAATTCGCTGACGACCGTCCGTCGTTGAATGAACGACAATTTCAACATCATCAAAAGACAATCTGCGTTCGAAGTTGACGTCGCTCACTCGACTGTCTTCTGCATCTGGACCGTAGGGGTAAATCGAAAGCACCTTGACCCCAAAGCCACGAACCACTTGAACCAGTTCTTGTAAGCGTTGATCCCACCGTGACCCAAAATGGTCCCATTCAGACAGTGAGCCTCCAGCGATGGCGACGTGAACCAAGGTTGCATCATTATCAACGGCCGTCTCGGCCAGTTGCGCTCTTCGCTGAAAAATCTTCCCCATCAGGATCCATTGTTGCCGATACTGGTCGGTGGACAAGGTTCATTGTGATGGTCAAGCCATCAGCGTGAGTCTCATAGCGGGTCCCAAAGCGGGTGACATGACACAAGTAACCATCCCTCCACGAGTACCGTAAAGCCCGTGCATGTGGCCTGCATCATGGATGGAAACGGGCGGTGGGCACAGCGTCGGGGTTTACCTCGAACTGCTGGTCACACCGAGGGTGAGGAGAACCTTGCCGCGGTCGTGCGCGCCAGCGTGAGCCGCCAAGTGGACTATTTGACAGTTTTTGGTTTTTCAACTGAAAACTGGATCCGTCCACGGGGCGAAGTACGTCACATTCTCGGACTGCATAAGAAACTATTCGGGCGCATTAACGAACTCAATGAGCTCAACGTCAGAGTTCAATGGATCGGTCGGCCATTTGACGACCCCACAGCGCGAACACCCAGATACGTCCAACGAGCTATTCGGAGAGCCATTTCTGATACGTCTCGCAATACCGGCATGACCTTAACCGTGGCGTTTGATTACGGCAGCCGCACCGAAATAGCTCATGCCGCACGTTTAGTAGTAGCAACAGGCCAACAGCCGACAGTCAGCCTGATGTCCGACATGATGTATCTGCCAGATACGCCCAAGGTTGATGTTCTCGTTCGGACCTCTGGAGAAACTCGTATTTCTAATTTCCTCCTTTGGCAGGCCGCAGGCGCCCCGAGTTGATTTCAGCGCTGAAGATCTGGAATCGGCTATTCAACTCGCTCAACAGTTCACCAATTCATGAAATCCCCCATCCGTTAGACCGAACTACCATCTCACCCTGAAGTACGGTGGCACGTTGTGCCGGCTCCTCGTTCCAAGATCAATGTCAGCGATGCATTAGAAATCGCCACATCTGCTTTGCCGCACTCCGAGTCGCGTCCTGGACAAAAAGAGATGGCTCATGCCGTCGAAGAAGCCTTACATGAAGGAAAGCACCTGATTGTTCAAGCCGGCACCGGAACGGGAAAGACGATCGCCTATCTAGTTCCCGCAATAGTTGCCGGCAAGCGCACTGTGGTCACAACCGCTACCAAGGCACTTCAAGATCAGCTGGCCCACAAGGATCTTCCATTTCTGGTGCAGCACCTCAGCGAGTACGTCAATCGAGACATCACGTTTGCTGTTTTGAAAGGTCGTAGCAACTACGTCTGCCGCCAGCGTTTGGCCGAACTTAATGGTGAAACCGAAAAGAAGAACCGAAAAGCAGATTCTCCGACGCTGCTTGAAGTCGATGAGATGTCCCAGTCGGTTCGCCGTGAAATCGACCTCATTTCCGAATGGACCAAGACCACTAAAAGTGGAGACATGGCCGATATTTCTTGGTCACCGTCAGATCGAGCGTTGAGGGCTGTGAGCGTCGGAAGTGACGAGTGCCCAGGAGCGCGACGTTGTCCCGTGGGTGGCACCTGTTTCTCCGAACTTGCTCGCTTCAAAGCAAGCGAAGCAGACATAGTCGTCGTCAACACGCATTTGTACGGACTGCATGTTGCATCCGGTGGGCAACTTTTACCCGAGCATGAAGTCCTCATCGTTGACGAAGCTCATGGTCTCGAAGACATCATGAGCGACACAGTCGGTGTTTCGATTCATGCCGGAAACTTCAACTTTTTCGCGGGAGTTGTCAAACGGATTATCGCTGATCCGAAAGTAATTAGCGACATCGTCAACATCGGGACGATGCTCGATGAAGTTCTTTCGCCGATCCATAACCAACGGATATCTGCACCCCTTCCTTTAGAAGTCACTGCAGTCCTCGCTGAGGGACGGCGAATCGTCGCTCGTATTCTTGACATCCTGCGCACGATCGAAACAAAAGATGACGACAGCAATCAACGAAAATTGCGCGCACAAACTTTGGCGACTCGATTAGCCGACACCGTTGACGTCGCGCTGAAGACCGACGATACATATGTGCCGTATGTTTCGGGAACTGTCGATCATCCGAAACTCGATATTGCACCACTCGATGTAGGCCCCGTTCTTGATGCCGGAGTTTGGCAAAAGACAACTGCAATTTTGACGAGCGCAACGGTGCCCAGCAAAATGGCCGACCGTATCGGGCTACCCGTATCAAAAACGCAGCTTTGCAATGTAGAAAGTCCGTTCGACTATCAATCAAACGCGGTCCTTTATTGTTCTAAGCATCTTCCGAATCCGAATAGTCCCGAATTTACGAAGTTGATGCACGAAGAGTTATTCCATCTCATCTCGGCGGCTGGTGGAAGAACGTTGGCTTTGTTTACGAGTTATCGTGCGCTCGATGCGGCCGTTGATGCCATGCGAAAACGTTTGCCAAACACAATATTGTCGCAACGCGAATATCAAAAGAATCAACTCGTCAAGCTCTTCAGCGAGGACGAATCTTCGTGTCTGTTTGCCACATCAGGGTTCTTCCAAGGCATTGATATCCCGGGCCGAACCTTGTCTCTTGTGACGCTTGATCGCATTCCTTTTCCCCGACCAGATGATCCGCTTCTCAGCGCTCGACGAGATGCCATTGGCGACCGAGCATTCCGAGAGATAGATCTGCCTCGAGCAGCCACCTTGCTTGCTCAAGCCACTGGCCGCCTCATTCGAAATGCAACTGATCGCGGCGTGGTTGCCGTCTTTGATCCCCGCCTCGGAAATGCTGGCTATCGGCGCGACATTCTCGGATCAATGCCCCCCATGAGAAAAAATTACTCGCTGATCGTGAGCGGATCAAACTATTGCGCGACCGGCATAAGTCGGTAACCGATTCCGCGAACAGTCAAAATGAGTCTTGGCTCATCGGGCTGATCTTCAATCTTGACTCTCAATCGGCGCACGTGGGCATCAACCAATCGACTGTCCCCGAGGTAGTCATATCCCCACACCCGTTCGAGAAGTTGATCACGAGACAACACAACATTGGGGTGATCGGCGAATTCGCAGAGAAGATTGAATTCAGTCTTTGTGAGCGAGATCTCTTGTCCGTTTTTAAACACAAGACCTTGTTCTCGGCGCAAATCAACGTCCCCCAAAATTTCGCTACTTGGCGCTCCACTTGAAAAGCTTTGCAACTGAGCGCGACGCAAATGGGCGCGCACTCGAGCAGCCAGTTCCTTGGGGACCACCGGCTTAGTGACGTAATCGTCGGCACCTGCCTCAAGTCCTGTCACCATGTCTTGAGTGTCCGTTTGAGCCGTCACCATCACGATCGGAACAATTGACATCGCTCGAAGTGCTCGACACACATCAAAACCCGACATATCAGGAAGACGAATATCGAGCAGAACTAGATCGGGCTCCAAAGCGTGAAACGCCGCCAAACCCGACCGGCCGTCAGCAGCCTCACGAACCTCGTAGCCCTCATCCTCGAGAACGAGGCGCAGCGCTAAACGAATCTGATCGTCATCTTCGATAAACAGCAAGGAGTTCACTGGGACACATTCTTGCCTCAAATCTGACTTTGTTACACAAAACGCACACTATTCACATCGTCCCTTCACATTCTGCCGAGAAACTCAATCCTGTTCACGCTGGTTCGGTGGAGGTCGCCCTCCCCCTGATCTCCTCCGGCCAGCGGAAACCATTCTTCGCCCGACTCGCAGGCACTGCCCGAGTCGGGCGTTTTCTATGGGTCACATATTTTGCTCAGAACACCTCGCCCAACAAATCATGTTCAACATCGGGCAAGATACAGGGGTGCGCCTAGCCGATCGAGCCCGTCAACTCAGTTTGCGAAGTCGCGTCACGCTGTTATTCCTCATGACCGGTCTCGTGGCGGCACTTTTGCTCTCTGCTGCGAGCTACATCACAGCTCGCACATATTTGTTGCAACGACGCGACGAAATAGTAGAACGTCAAGCGTTTAACAATGCCCAACTCATTCGTACCCAGTTGCGCACTCGCCGCTCAGAAGCATTTGAACTAATCGCCGGCATCCGAACTGAGTCAAACGGTTTCGCTGTTCTCCATTTGTCGACTGAAGACTTGTACTTTTCTCAGGATATTCGCAACACTCAGACTCTTTTGCCACCCGATCTTGTTGCGGCGACAATGCAAGGTATTACTTCACGGCAACGTTTTTCTATTGATGGCGAACCCTTCATCGCCGTCGGTGTATCAATTAATGAAATTGATGTTCAATACTTCGAAGTATTTCCGCTCAGCGATGAAGAACGAACTCTGACGATTATCGGCTCAACTCTGATAGTCGGAATCTTGGTCGTCGGTTCATTGTCTTCATTTGTCGGACTCTGGGTGAGTCGTCGATTAATGAGGCCTTTAGAACGAGTGAGCGAAGCTGCGAGCGAAATCGCCGAAGGTGGCCTAGATACTCGCCTCGAACAAGAAACTGATCCAGATCTTTCGCGACTCGTCAATTCATTTAATGAAATGGCCGACGCAGTCCAAACGCGCATCGAGCGAGAAGTTCGTTTCACGTCTGATGTCAGTCACGAGTTACGATCACCAATCACAGCTTTGGCGGCAGCTGTTGAGGTTCTTGATGCCCGTCGAGCCGATCTATCCGACCGTACCCAACAGGCTCTTGA
>JBEDJE010000343.1:0-4090 GCA_041172985.1 Actinomycetota bacterium | reverse complement strand
CAACGGGATTCTTGATACCTGTGGCGGACACACCGGCTACGCCGCCGACTATCACAATCACGCGTTGTACTCAGATGTGTATTGCAATCTCACAAGTTCGGTCATTGTCGGATACGCGCTTGACGGATTCCCGATCTACAACTCGGTCGGTTGTCTCGATGTTGATTGCACAGATACCGCACAGTTCATTTCGGGTTACGACATGACTGGTGATCCCACTTCGTATTCGTGGAAGGCCTACACCTACAACTCAACAGTCGTATTCGTGGAAGGCCTACACCTACAACTCAACAGGTAAGACGAACGTTCTCGATGAATGCAACGGACGTATCGGGCCTGACGGAACGTATCGCTATCACGTAACTGACGCGTTTCCGTACATCATTGGATGCTTTGCTGGAACCTCAGCAACACAAACTGGAAATGCTGCTGCCGACATGCCGCCCATGGGTGGTGGTGGCAACCCGCCGCCGCCAGGTGGAAATGGACCGCCACCGAACGGCTGAGAATTAGAACGTTGACAGCAAGTCGATGACCACAACGAGGTCGGTCGACGCTGGCAACTTCATGCTGGTATTTCCTTCGGTGCCAAATGCATCAGCAAACGGAATTGTCAATTGACGACGTCCGCCAACTTTCATACCGGGAATACCTTCAATAAGTCCTGGCAATGAACCGCCATCTTCGAGCAAAAGGGCAACCGGACTGGGGTCGCCCCAAGTGCTTGCAAGTTCTTCGCCAGTCGCAGCGTTGAATGCAACGATGTGTACGAGAACATTCGAGCCAGCTTTGGCTTCGTCACCTTTGCCGTCAACAAGATCTTCGCTGACTAACGCCTCAACATTTTCTGCACCTTCAATAGTGATCTCTGGAGCATCTGCTGCGTCGAAGGGCGGCACTATTGCCACCGCATCAACGATGAATGAAATCGCGGAGTCGGGCGGAATCGCATCGCCAGATCCGGCAGCTCCATAGGCAAGTTCTGACGGGATATCTAACTGACGTTGTCCACCAGCCTTGATACCGATCAAACCTTGATCCCACCCATCAATGACCGAGCCGGCACCAAGCGTGACGGCAAACGGATCGCCTCCGTAGTTGCCATCGAAACGCTTTCCGTCTTTAGTCAACACACCGACGTAATACACGTACACAGTTGAACCTTCAACTGCTGCTTCGCCTTCACCCTCGGTGAGATCGGTGATGACCAACTCGGTCGGCAATTCAGTTGGCAATGAAACTGTGGGCTCATCAATCAAATCGGCTGGATCGGAAGTTGTTGATGAATCGTCACCCCCACAAGCAGCAATGAAAAGAGTGGATGAAATTGTGAGCGCAAGAAGGGCGCGTGTTGTACGTGATGACATCCGAAACACGCTAGCCGTGTTGGGCTAACCATTCCGCTTCACGACGACCCATTTCGGTGCTGGGCGCACCGTCGGCGAATGGCCAAATTTCTTGTGAAATGCGCCGATAGTTGCCGCTTGCACCTAATTCGCCAAGAATTGCGTACAGCCCAAGATTGATGCGCTGAATAAAGACAAATGGTTTAGGAACAGTTGCATATTGCGCAATGGGGCTTGATCGATCAAACGTGTGGCGCACAATTCCGCTCGAATATTCGGGCGTCCACGTGATGTCTTGGTCTTCTCGTACGGGTTCGTAAAAGCGACCGAAGTATGTACCGACATCTGCTGTCTCAACGGGAGCATCGCGTTGCAACATGCCAGCATTTTCTAGGACTGAACGAAACGCGGGGATATCACTTTCGTAAGCGGCCGATTTCACCATTGAGATAAACGTGTTCATTTCGCTGTCACTGAAATGTTTGACGAGTCCGAAGTCGAGGAATGTAACTCGCCCGTCTTCGTGGAAGATGTAGTTGCCGGGGTGTGGGTCGCCATTGAACTTATGCATCCCGTACAAACTGCGAAAGACGAACCGAAAGAGACATTCACCAGTGAGATTCTTTTGTTCTTGATCTTGTTGCATTAATTCAGCAAATGACATAATTCAGCAAATGACATTCCGTTGACGAGTTCGGTGGTGAGAACGCGCGAAGTACTAAACGTTGGCATCACTTCAGGAACACTGATGTACGGGTGGCCCCGGTAGTAATCGGCAAACAACTGTTGATTGGTGGCTTCGCGTGAGTAATCGAGTTCTTCGCGAATTCGTTCTTTGACTTCTTGCACCATGTCACTTGGGTCAAGCCCACTAAAGCCCTGTTGCAAAAGCGCCCCGAGGAAATCGGCATTACGTAGATCTGCGTCAATTGCTTTGTCAACTCCGGGATACTGCACCTTGACGGCAACGGCGCGTTCTTTGCCAGTTGCTGGGTCGACGATGACTGCGCGATGCACTTGACCGATTGACGCTGATGCAATGGGTACGGGATCCCATTCGACGAAAATTTTGTCGGGAGCAGCACCAAGTTCGCGTTCAACAACTTCGGCGGCGAGATCGCTCGACATCGGAGGCGCACTGGCTTGTAGTTGCGACAACGCAGCGCGCATTGGAGCAGGCAAACCGTCATCGAGATAACTGGCCATTTGGCCGAGCTTCATCAATGCGCCCTTCATATTGCCAAGACGTTCTGAAACTTGAGCAGCAGTTTTCAATTCGGTTTCATGGTCAATTTCGATACGACGTTCTGCTGACGAAAAAACTTTACGCGCCGATGCAGTGGCATACGTTGCGCCAACGCGGGCACCTAAGCGAACAATTTCAGCGTTGCGGGCGGCCAATGTGCCACGGCGAATTGCACCCGAAATCTTGGCCGTGCCGCCACGCTTTTTGATGAGGTAGTAGATGGCTGGCGCGCTCAAAGCAATGATGCCAGCACCGGTGCGTTTCTTCATGACGAAACCTTCGGTTGCCCACCACTGTTTCGCTCAATGATTGAGTTGACACCCTCAATAATCATCTGGCTCATATTGGGAGCAAGAGCGACAATCGCATCGTGTTGTCCGTCGATGCGTACGGCCTGTGCTTGCGAGATTTCGGAAAACAATTTCAGTTGACGATGCACAGGTATTACTGGATCACGCAATGTGATGATGTGAGAAGTCGGAACATCAATTTCTGGTAGCCATTCGAGCGCAGAGAAATTGCCGATGGCGTGCCCTGCCTCTAAAACCATGCGCCAATCATGAAGTTCAATTTGGCTCATCGCCCACGGCCCCCACTTTGAGGCTTTACGTCGCAAGAAGAGTCTTTCGGTGAGCCACTCTTGAGCAAACGGGGGAGTCAAGCGCGCTAACGCTCCCATTCCAGTGAGTCCGAGAAATCCCATACGTTCGGCACGACTGTGCGCAAAACTTCCGGCGGTTGCACACAACATCAATCCGTCAACAATTGATCGGTGACGTTGCCACATCAATAATGCAATTGGTCCGCCCATTGAATAGCCGACGGGAATGACTTTCTTGATTCCGAGTTCGTTGAGCAAACATGCAGCATCATCGGCGCAGTCGGCCAGACGAAATGGTTTGCGAGTGCGAATTCCGCGTCCGTGTCCGCGATGGTCAATTGCAATTACTCGAAAGTGTTGACCAAGTGTTTCGTAAACGGCAAACCAATTGAGATCGGCTGATGCAGTCCAACCGTGCAACAGCAGCACCACTGGTGCATCGGCGTGCGGGCCTGGTAGTTCACGAATGAACGTGGTTCCACGACCTGGTAATTCGAATTCGCGTCCAGGTGGCAGTGGGGGAATCCCGGTTTCGTTGCTGGAAGTTTTTGAACTCAGGGCAGTTCCACGCTGATGATCGTCACGCTCAATTTTGAGCCGTTCGGAGTTTCGTACTCGGCGGTCTCGTTAATTCCTCGGCCGAGAATTGCTTGACCAAGGGCTGACTCGGGAGTCATCGTTGCCGCGCCAGCAAACTTCTCTTCGCGCGAACCGAGGTAATACGTTTCAGGTTCGTCGCCATCAATGGACAAAGTGACGAGCTTGCCTGGCCCGACAACATCGCCATCTTCGGTTTCAACAAGTTCGTAGTTTTCAAGAATTGACTCAAGGTGGCGAATGCGACCTTCCATGTGACCTTGTTCGTCTTTGGCGGCGTGATAGTCACCATTTTCTTTG
>JBEDJE010000342.1:0-2830 GCA_041172985.1 Actinomycetota bacterium | reverse complement strand
GGTCGTGAGAAGGCAATATTGTCAGCGACTGAATCGTGGAACAAAAACGTTTCTTCAAACACAATGCCGACTGCACTTCGGAGTTCATTCAACGTCAGTTGTCGAACGTCAACCCCATCAAGACGAATTGATCCCTGCTGTACGTCGTGAAAGCGAGTCAACAACCGAACCACCGTTGACTTGCCCGACCCAGTCGCCCCGACGAGAGCAATGGCCTGACCCGGACGGATATTCACACTGAAGTGATTGATGATCGGGCTTGCACCTTCATAGGCAAAAACTGCGTCATCAAAAATCACTTCGCCGACAGGCCGATCTGATCCTGGTTGAGGCAACGATGTCGGACTTAATGGATCAATCACCAAACTTGGTGTGCTGAGTACTTCATCAACACGTACGAGCGCAACAGACGCACGCTGCGCCAAAGCAACGGTCATCGCCAAGTTTCGCAGTGGCCAAATCAACATGGTGATGTACGCATTGAACTTCACCAGATCGCCGACAGTCATCTGTCCGTTAATCACGCGGTGACCGCCAATGCCCAGCACTGCGATCAGCCCTATTGACGGAAGTAGATCTAATGCTGGCAAAAACTTGCTACGAATCTTCGCGGCCACGAGCGAAACATCCCAAATATCATCAGCCTCTGTTTTGAGTTTGCGAGCCTGCACTTGCTCGGCGCCGAAACCTTTGATGACTCGCACTCCCGAGACGCTCTCTTCAACCACTGTGGCAAGTTGCGCTTGTTCTTGCTGCACCGCCAAAACTGCCGGATGTATTTGCCGCGAAAAACGACTGGCCATCACACTCACGATGGGCAGTGGCGCTAGGGCAAACAGCGCCAACATCGGTTGCGAAACAATCAACAAAGCTACGACTGCAATCAACATCGCCAAGTTCGACAACGTGATCGGAATCATCACAACAAAGGCTTGAAGTTGCTGCAAGTCGGAAGATGCTCGACTCATCAATTGCCCAGTTTGCATTTTGTCGTGATAACCAACATGCAGCTTTAACAAGTGCGAGAAGATTTGTTCACGCAGACGAGTTTCAATCCAACGACTCTCCCGAAACGCATACCACCGACGCATTGCAGTGAACAGTCCGGCGATGATTCCGGCGGCCACAACGAGCCCGGCCCAGAAAGCGAGGTTGCCGCTTCCTTCAATTCCGCGGTCGATCCCCATCTTGGTGAGTTGCGGAACCGACACCTTCCCAACTGCCCAGAACAGACCAACAACGACTCCGATGGCCAGGCCACCTCGTTGTTGACCAAGAGCCAGTCTCAATAAGCGCCAACCCTGCCGGGTGTCGTCTTGTTGAGTTTCTGAGGTCACTGTCAAAAATTAGCCCTCACCAGCAGAAACTTCTGCATTCAGGGTTGTGGAGCGTTCTGATCAATGCCGCAACCGAAACTCTGCCTGACCCCCGAGGCACAGTGGCAACATGGACACCAACCACCAGATCCCGACATCAGAAACCGATGCGCCAGTTCAACTTCAACTTGCTGGCCTCGAGACCAAAACACTCGATATTGATCCGCGATTCATTTTGTCCGACGAGGTGTGCAGTAACGGGCTTCGGCATATCGCCGAAATCCGCCGCTACCTCGCCGAGAAACGGCAAGTTCAAGCAGCGTGACTAGTACGCACTCGGTGAGAGTGCTTTAACTGATTCCCAATAATTCAATTCGGGATCAAGGGCAAGAATCGCCAGCGAACTCGTCGTCACACCGTTGTCAAAGTACGACTGAATTTTGGCTCGACATTCGGCCGGCGAACCATGAATCAAGATGTCGTCGACGACTTCATCAGGGATGGCCGCCAGAGCAGCCTTGCGATCTCCGGCTTTCCAGGCATCCCACATGCCTTGCAACTGTGGTCCGCGACCGAGCCAACGATGGAATTCGGCGTACACCGGAACATTGAGGTACGCAGCAATCGCAAAACGGCCTGCCGCACGCACCACTTCTTCTCCACCGGCCGCGTCGGTGACAACATCGGCAACTCGCCGCAAATCGGTTGGTGACAACCAGTTAATGATCGCTCCATCAGATTCGCGACCAGCCAATCGCAACATCCCTTCGCGAAGTGCAGCCACCAAAATCTTTGGCTTCACTTCTGGGCGAACACCAAGCTTGAAGCCATTCACTTCAAACGTGTCATACGACTTAGCAACTTTTTCTCCCGACAACGCGTCGTTGAGGAAACGCACAACATCACGAACTTTTTTGTATGGCTCAACGAACGGAACACCATTCCACTTTTCGACGATGACATTGCTACTTGAACCAATGCCAATCGCAAAACGTCCAGGTGCCGCATCAGCCATACTGGCAACGCTTTGCGCGAAGCACGCTGGTGAACGCGTATATGCCGGAACAATCGCAGTTCCTAAACGCAAACGTGGTTCCCACGCTGCAGCCATCGCCAATGGAGTGAATGCATCGGCACCATCAGACTCGGCTGACCAAATGTCGGTGTAACCCATATCGGCAAGTTCGATCAACCGTTCACGGTGCGTATGCAAATGACCCGGCAATGGAACAGTCATACCTGGGCGACGAGGAAGCGAAGATGTCATGACTTCATTGTTGCCGACACCCACACCCTGCAAAGACTCGGACTACTTCTTCGCTTTCCCAGAGGGACTACTTCTTCGCTTTCCCAGAGGGGCCCGGTCCCGGCATGTCGCGCCAGAAGCGAATGATGCAACTTTGGCTCGCCGTTGCCATCAACGTGCCATCTTCAGCGAACATATGCACCAAACCATGACCAAAGCCGCGTTCAACCATGTGAATGCGAATATCAAGCAATACCCATTCGGTCGG
>JBEDJE010000341.1:2176-3165 GCA_041172985.1 Actinomycetota bacterium | reverse complement strand
GGTTTCCAAGAAGTCCACTTTCCGGCCCTACTTCCCCGCGAGCCCTACGAGGCCACCAATCGTTGGACCGAATACGGACCCAACTTGTTCCGTCTCCAAGACCGCCGCGGCGTTGACTACCTCCTCGGCCCAACCCACGAAGAGATGTTTACGCTTCTCGTCAAAGACCTCTACAGCAGTTACAAAGATCTGCCGCTGAGCATCTACCAAATCCAGACCAAGTTCCGCGACGAAGCTCGTCCCCGAGCTGGCCTGTTACGCGGACGTGAGTTCGTCATGAAGGACTCGTACAGTTTTGATATCGATGACGCGGGCTTGGCCGCAAGTTACGAAGCTCACCGCGCCGCCTACATCAAAACCTTTGAACGTCTACACCTTCCCTTCGTCATCGTCTCGGCGATGTCAGGAGCCATGGGCGGTTCAAAGAGCGAAGAATTTTTGGCTCCGCTCGAAGTTGGTGAAGACACATTCGTACGCTGCACCACCTGTGGTTACGCCGCCAACACCGAAGCCGTCACCGTGCCGACACCAGCAGCAATTGATTTTTCACAAGCAGCACCTTCGCAAGTTGTTGACACACCCAACACTCCAACGATTGCAACACTGGTTGATTTGTTAAATGCCCGCGCCGATATCAACGGTGCACTCGGCAAAACAACTCCTTGGACTTCCAGCGACACTCTCAAGAACGTCATCATCATGTTGCGCCATCCCGATGGTCGACGCGAACCATTGGCGATTGGTTTACCGGGCGATCGTGAAGTAGATATGAAGCGCGTCGAAGCACAAGTTGGCCCCGCCGAACCAGATGCTTTTACCGAAGCAGACTTCGCCAACTATCCCGCACTTGTGAAGGGTTACATCGGACCCGATGTTCTCGGTTCAACATCGTCATCACAGATTCGCTACCTCGTGGATCCACGCGTTTCAACAGGAACGAGTTGGGTCACTGGCGCAAACAAAGCTGGCAATCACGTTGTTGGCTTGGT
>JBEDJE010000341.1:0-2088 GCA_041172985.1 Actinomycetota bacterium | reverse complement strand
AACGTGCGCCGCTAAAAATGCAACTGGTGTACTTGAAATGGCGCGCGGCATTGAGATCGGCCACATTTTCCAATTGGGTCGCAAGTACGCCGAAGCACTGAATCTCACCGTGCTCGACCAATATGGCAAACAAGTCGTTGTCACCATGGGCAGTTACGGCATTGGTGTTTCGCGTGCCGTCGCGGCAATCGCCGAAGCAACCCTTGACGACATGGGCTTGTGCTGGCCACGTGAAGTTGCACCTGCTGATGTACACATTGTCATTGCCAGCAAAGGCGCCGATGCCATCGCCGAAGAAGGCGAACGCATCGCTAACGAACTCGAAGCCGCAGGGATTCGTGTTCTGCTTGACGACCGCATTTCGGTGTCTCCTGGTGTGAAGTTCAAAGATGCCGAACTCATCGGTGTGCCCACCATCGTTGTTGTTGGCAAGGGTCTTGCCGATGGAGTCATTGAAGTTCGCAATCGTGCCAATGGTGAACGTAGCGATGTTGCAATCGGTGAAGCGGTGGCGACGTTACGTTCAATCTGTGGGCGGTCAGGGAACTGACCATGAAGTTAGTGCGAGGCGTCGTACAACATTATTCATGGGGTCATCTCACCTCGATCCCCCGAATGCTCGACATTGAACCTGATGGTCGACCATGGGCCGAATTGTGGTTTGGTACGCACTTAGGTGGCGCATCAAAAGTACTGACGGTTGATGACGCAACTGCTGCCGCATTGCGCCGTACTGCAACCGATGACACCGGCGGCGAGTCAGTCCCATTGCTTTCCGTTGCTGGCGAATTGCCATTCTTATTGAAGGTGCTTGCAGCTGCTGAACCGTTGTCATTGCAGAGCCACCCATCATCCGATCAAGCCAAGGCCGGATACGCCCGCGAAAATCGACTCAATATTCCGGTCGGTAACTCGCGACGTATTTATCGCGATCCATTTGCCAAACCCGAACTCATCTGTGCACTCGGACCATTTGAAGCATTGTGCGGATTTCGTGAACCGGTCGCAACTGTTGAACTCTTGCACTCAATTGGTGGTGGTGCTTCAATCATTGCGCGCCTACTTGCCGATCACGACCTCGACCACACCATGCGTTACCTATTCGGCGGTGGCCAAGAAATTCAAGTATTGATGAAAGACGTGATTGACGCCTGCCGAAATCACGATTCACCGAGCGCTCAATGGGTCACTCGTCTGGCCGCCGCGTACCCCGATGATCCAGCAGTGATTGCAACGCTGCTCTTGAATTACCTCACACTGCAAGCCGGCGAAGCGCTCTATCTTGATCCAGGCAACTTGCACGCCTATCTCAGTGGCACTGGTATCGAAGTCATGGGGTCTAGCGACAATGTGGTGCGGTGTGGCCTCACGAATAAACACGTCGATGTCAACGAACTGCTTGCGACTGTCGTGCCACAGCCATTACCCGATCCGATTTTACGCGCCGTTCCCGTTGCCAAAACTGAAGCCGGTCGACTGTGGAAATACGAAACTCCCGATGCGCCATTCACATTGTGGGTCCATCAAATTGACGGCACCGAAACTTTGCGAGCCCGCACCCGTGAACTCACATTGTGCGGAGTTGGCGCCACCAATCTGTTGCACCGCGGCGAAGTTTGTTATCTCGCACCAGGCGAAGAAATTACCTTGCACGGTAAAGCAACTCTTTTCAGAGTCACCGAAAACAGTTAGATCTCTGAACGACTAACTCTTTTTGCGGATCTCGACGATGCGTTCTTGCGAGCGATTGACATCATCACCTTGGGCATCAAGCAACATTGAGCGATCTTTTGCCGCTTCACGTTCGGCTTTTTCGGTATCAACTCGAGCGATCGCTGCTTCTGCGCCATGCTCGTGAATGAACTCGGCCCATTCGACTAATGCTTCAACCATTTCACTTTCGGGAACAACCGCAACGTTGCGACCCTTCACAAACAAGTGACCGCGCTTGTTGCCAGCGGCAATACCTAGGTCGGCTTCACGCGCTTCGCCGGGTCCGTTCACGACACAACCCATCACGGCAACCTGCAACGGAATTTGGCGCTCGCCAAAAGCTTTCATCGCACGATTTGCTACATCAATCACATC
>JBEDJE010000340.1:2167-3345 GCA_041172985.1 Actinomycetota bacterium | reverse complement strand
GCCGACCAGAACGAATGGTTATTTGTGGAGCTGAGGGGAATTGAACCCCTGACCTCTTGCATGCCATGCAAGCGCTCTGCCAACTGAGCTACAGCCCCATACGGGACATCAGCACGATACCAACCAGCACCGCCCTGCCAAAACCTCACCGAGATACTTCCCCTGTCGGCGACAAATGTCCGAAATGGACTATGCCCGCCAATCAATACGCGGTACGTCTTTGTACAAACGCTCAATCTCGTAGAACTCACGGGTTTCATCAAGGAACACGTGCACGATCACGTCGCCGTAATCGAGCAAGACCCATGACTGCTCACGGTGCCCTTCGGTTCGGCCCGGCGAACGCCCACACACTTCTCGAATTCGATCTTCAATTTCACCAGCGACAGCGCGCACGAGTCGAGGGTTTGATGCCCCGGTCACAACGAACAATTCAGTGATTGTCAGCACATTGCCGACCGCCAACACAATTGTGTTTGTTGCTTGCTTGTCATCAGCGGCACGAGCGGCAACAAATGCCAATTCGAGAGTGTCGGGTTTAGCCAACGGTTCACTGTTCGTATCTTTGGACTTTGATTCATCGGCCATTACGGTGTCGTTTCTGTTGTGAGAGCATCGGCTGCGTTCGCAGCTAAATCTTCCGGATTGATATTTGGATCCGGCTTTGCTCCGGTCGCTAAGAAGTTGACGAATGAATCACCAAGAATGACTTGGACATCGATTCCTTCAACACGTTCTGTTGCTTTTTCAAAAACAATTTCACCGAACATCGTTGTCAACGGTTCGGCCATTGCACGATCCATTTCATCGGCGTATTTGATGACGGTAATCGGTGGCGGCGTCGATGAAACTTGACGTACCAAGATCACATTTGTTCCCATATACAGCATGCGGAAAGTGGCTTCTTTAGTCACTTCTATATCTGCGTAAGGGCTATCGATCTGCACACTTAACGTTGGAAGCACTGCAACCATTGCGCTTGGCGCAACACTGGCCATCACCATGACGACTTCTCCGGCGTTGTATCCGTAAACATCAATGTCTTGCGGATTGGACTCGGTGTCATACACGCGCTCAGAGGCAAACTGCCAAACTTTCATTGGCCCAGCGAACAGGGCCGACATAAACGCCGGCATGTCGAGCGGTGTCTGCGCGCCGACATCAGGGATAACCACGGC
>JBEDJE010000340.1:0-2106 GCA_041172985.1 Actinomycetota bacterium | reverse complement strand
AGCCACAATGGCATCCCAAGTCGCTTTCACATTGGGAATTCGCGTCGACTCAATTTGCGAAACATCTCGTGCCGCCAACACCTGCGCCGCTTGCAGTGGAGAAAACTCGTTAGCACCTGCTGATGCAACGGTTCGCGTTGCATCAGTTTCGGTGTCGGTGACATCAACCTCGTAAGTGGGCGTTGTTGTTCCGACGCGTGCAATCAGTTCTGCTGTTGCGTCGACCCCGTTGACAGTGATCAAATCAATCTGACTGTTGGTCGCACTTTCAACTGCAGCTTTCAATGCGTCGACTCCATCAGATCCGTACACATCGGCCAAACGTTTCGGCTGCCCAGCAGGTTGGCCTGGCACCATCAGACCAACGGGCATGATCATGACCGTCCCGCCCGCCCCATCTGGCGTCAGAGCGACAATACTGATTGACGACAAAAAGTTGAGTTCATCCGTAACGGCCAAGATTGCAATTGGTGTCGTGGGCAATTCACGAGACGGCAGTGCCACTACCTCTTGTGCGGCCTTCGAGTCGCGTATCGCTCGCCACGCAACGACAACCGACACGGGCAACAGAACGAGTACCAATACTCCTGCACCAAAGGCAACCCAGGTCTGATGCCGGCGGCGTTGTTTCAACGTGCTCATGCTTGGGCTCCGATCGGCGACGAGTACAACGAGCGCTCTTGAATCACATCAAGAACTTGTTGAGTAATCAAGTAGTCAAGCGGACGTCCATCGGTAAAGCGCGATCGGAGATCTGTGCTTGAGACATCAAGGTGAGGTACTTCGACGCGAATCCAATTGACCGCCGCAGATAGTTCGACCGGCGATCCTGGCCGATCGACCACGACCAGTTGTGTTAACTCGGTGAGTTCTTGAAAACGCTCCCATGTCGGTAGACCCGCCGCCGCGTCATCACCGACAATGGTGAAAAACGACGCATCGGCATGGACATCGCTCAATCTCCGCAAGGTTTCAACGGTGTAGCTCGGTCCACCCATCTGAATCTCGGTGTCGCCAGCCACTAATCCGGGAACGCCTGCGACCGCCGCTGCAACCATCGCCAGACGGTCCTGCGCGGGAGTGATCACTCGTGAGCCTTCTTTTTGCCACGGCACGTTTGCCACCATCAAAATGACCTGATCGAGATGAAGGGCATGCATCACATTGACCGCCGTGACCAGGTGACCCACGTGAGGCGGGTCAAAAGTGCCGCCAAAGAGACCAATTCGGGGCCCAGATGCATGCTGGTCAATGAAAGCGGCAGACGAATTGGTCACCGGGGCAGTCTACGGGCACACATCTCGGGCAGTCTAGGAGCGCACATTTCGGGGCCAAAGCATCGTTTGATTGATATGAAATCCCTGGCAAAAGGCGAAATTGACACTTTCTTGACAAATCAGAAGGTTTTGCTCAAGTCCCGACTTATACCTGCCGAAAGTTAAAAGCGTCACGAAGTAACGCACAAAGTTATTCCAATACGACACAGCCCTCACGATTTGATAGCCTAATGATCCCTTCTTGGGACCATGACATAATAAATACCCCCAGCAATACCCCCAGCCATCGATGACTCAGAGTTTTCACTCCACGGTTATTGATGGTGAGTCCCAGAAACAATTTGTAGTTAATCCCCCATCCAGTTTCAGTTCTGTCTATGTTGCGCCCCTCGATCAGGTCACCGATCGATATGCCCAACGGCACATAGCAAGCTGAAACATTTACCCCACACGAACAGTTGAGAACAAGAGCATGAACGACTCCATCGGTATCTACCTAAACGACATCGGCAAGGTTCCATTGTTGACCGCCGAAGACGAACGCGTTTTGTCACGCGCTATTGAAAAGGGCCGCGAGGCCGCAACGAAGTCAGCAGCCGGAGACAAGACGGTCGCCGTCAAGCGTGATATTCGTGAAGCAGCACGAGCCAAGGATCGCTTTATTCGCGCCAACCTTAGGTTGGTTGTATCGATTGCTCGTCGTTACCCACTTCCCCAGGGCATGGATCTTCTTGACCTCATTCAAGAAGGAAACCTTGGTCTCGAGCACGCCGTTGACAAGTTCGACTGGCGCCGTGGCTTCAAGTTCTCGACATACGCAACGTTCTGG
>JBEDJE010000339.1:2144-2738 GCA_041172985.1 Actinomycetota bacterium | reverse complement strand
TCGCTTGAAAGACCATATGCAGCGATACCAGCAATTGAGGTAACGACAAAAGAAAGCCCGCCGCCCCGAGGGGTTGGTGTGGAGTGTGAACTTCGCTCGTTAGGTATGTCGATGCGTCCAACTTGGCTAGACCGCTTCAGAATAATTGCAGTGAGCAGTGCAGAAATGACGAGAAGCACCCCCGCTGTGGAGACATACGGAATCACGAACGGGCCTCCAAGGTGGATTGAGCCATGATGTTCATGGATTCGACCACGGTTAACTCAGGAGCCCATTGCAGAAGTTGCTTGGTCTTATTGATAAAACCTTAAGTAACCCAACGGGAAACCAAAAAAGACTTGGGGAAACATTGTGTGCACGGGCGATAGCGCGGATGAGTTGAGGTGTGGAAAGGTCTTCGCCATCGGACACCAGCAATGTGGCATTGATCGGTCCCTCAACGGACACAGCTCGATACAAGGCGGAGCAAAGGTTCTGGACCGAAATAAGGCTTCGTCTATTTCGAACGCCACCAAGTGGAATGGGCATTCCGCTGATGGAAAGTTTTATCAGTGATGCAAAGTTTGCTCGCACGCCGGGACCATAAACAAGGGG
>JBEDJE010000339.1:0-2125 GCA_041172985.1 Actinomycetota bacterium | reverse complement strand
GCCATAGACAAGCGGGGTGCGAATAATCACGCAATCCATCGCTGTAGAACCAGCAACTCGCTGCAACTCCTGTTCGGCGTGAAGTTTTGAAATGCCGTATTGATCGTGAGGATGTGGGGCATCTTTGGAAGTAAACGGCATGTCGTTTGGTGTTGATTCGCCGTTTACCTTGATGGAACTAAGGAAAACAAAGCGTCGAATTCCATTATTTGCTGCGCATTCGGCAAGTCGACGAGTGACATCGGTGTTTGCTGATTCGTAGGCCGCAGATGCATCCACCTTTCCGTCGCTCATGACATGCGCTCTACCAGCAAGGTGAATAATCGCATCGCATCCCACAACGATCGAGTCGAGGTTCTCTGTGCCTTCAAGATCACAAGCGATGTTGTCGTTTCCGTAGCGAGCATCCGCAATTCTTGTTAACGCACGAACTTCATGACCCTTGCTTTTCAGCAGCGCATAGAGGTGTCCACCCACAAAACCGTTGGCGCCAGTCAGTAAAACTCTCATCCTTTAAGAATCGTTTCATACAGATCAAGCGTTTGGCGAATGACAATTTCTGATGAAAACTCGGTGATGGCTCGTTCCCGACCTGCGCGACCCATTCGAACGCGCATGTCCGGGTCGAGGAGGAGCATTTCAATGGCCGCGGCTAGGGCAACGTGGTCTCGGGGCGAAACCAACAAACCATTGACACCTTCATGTACAACTTCACGACAACCTGGAACATCTGTCGTCACGATAGGTCTGCCTGCCGAACACGCCTCAATAAGCGATTTCGGGAGACCCTCACGGTACGACGGAAGGCAAACAATATGTGATGTTTCAAGAACGTGGGCAATGTCGTCACGATGGCCAAGCCATTCAACGAGTGCTTCGTTTTGCCAGTTGTTTACATCTGTTTGGGAGAAGCTTGTGGGGTTGCCATCATCAGGTGTCCCAACGAGGAGAAACCTAGTACTAGGAAATCTTGGTTTGAGTAGGCGTGCGGCATCTACAAACTCGCCTACGCCCTTATCGCGCAACATTCGCGCGATGAGGACAACAACAATTGGCCCTTCTGGTTCTGTGGTCGCCGAAAACAGGTTGGTGTTCACGCCAGCGCCCTTGATCAACGTTAATGAATCGCTTCGAACGAAACCGCCGCTGATGAGCGAGTCGTAGTCGTCTGGGTTTTCGATGATTACGCGGCTACCTGGCGGGTTGAGCAAACGTTTGACCAGCATCTTGACGATTGGGCGAATAAGCGTTGCCTTGGTGTCCGTTGAAGTGAAGACGTAGCCCATTCCCACTGGGGCATTAACAATGTTTTGACAACCCGCCCACCGTTCGCCCAAAGTGCCAGTCACCACCGGCTTCAGAGCAATGTTGTGCACGATAGTTGGACGAAATTGCTTAATGATGTGACGAACCCGCAACGCGGTGCGCAGTTCCTTTAGTGGGTTTAAACCTCGGCGTGAAAAGTTGATTGGGTAAACAGCGATGCCCTTTTGGCGCAGTAAGTCTTCATATTTACTCACTCGTGTAGCTACCGCCACCTCAAATCCATCTTTGATCGCAGCCTCGGCACGTTCGAGAAAATGTGAAACAAAGAACCAGTCCTCAGTGATGACAAAGAGAAGCTTCTTGTTCGAAATCATGTGTTATCGATTTGAGGATAGGAGGGTCAATGGATAGGTATCTTCTCTGTTTCTTGTTTGCAAGTTAGCAATTACGAGAACGCCCATTGATACAAAAAAGGCGATGTTCTGTCGAGAGGAGTTGAAATCTGTTTGTGATACCAGACCGGAGAAAAAGATAAATGCATGAAAGACCAAAATATTTTGTGTATTGAATTTATAGTCTGGTCGCAAAGTGGTGATTAAGAACATCAGCGGTATGAGCAGAGTGTCGACGAAAACGAACCGAGCGAGTACGAGAGTGATGCGAGATGCCTCAACTACCGAATCGTCAAGAGTGAGAAATTGTAAACCTAGGAAATTTGCTGCCAGACGGGTGATGCCCGATTGGGTGAAAATAGATGTCGGGGATGAGAGTGACGCACCCTGCTGGACTGTCGCCCCATACCAATAGGAAAATGCGCCCACTGTGTAGACAAATACTGCCGAGCAGAGCAGTCTGAAAT
>JBEDJE010000338.1:0-2593 GCA_041172985.1 Actinomycetota bacterium | reverse complement strand
CTACCAGAGTGCCATGCAAACTCAGATTGGAGTCTTGACGCATGGTACGAAGCGGTCATTTGGGAATTGAGCTGTTGTTTTGCCTCTCTTGAAAGTGGAATTCCTTCTGATTAGGCTAACATAACCTGTTTCCTGGAGGATTCCGATGACCAAAACACGTAGAAAATTCACTGCTGAGCAGAAGGCCGCAATCGTTCGACGGCACCTGAAAGACAAAGAACCGATCTCCTCAATCGCTGAGGAACTATCGATCCAACCGACACAGATCCATCAATGGGTTGCCTTGGCGCTTGAGCAAGTCGAGCGGGCTTTCGAGAAATCGGCCAGGTCCGAAAAGTTTTCCCAGCGGGCCGAAGCCAAGATCAACGAACTCAAAGACCAACGGATCAAGAAGCTCGAAGAGAAGTTGATTCACAAGAATGAGGTGATCGCAGAACTCATGGAGGAGAACGTCAAGGCAAAAAAAGCCAATGGGGACCTCTAGAAGGAGTTTGGGTCCCCCACGACATTCGCGACAAGATCGTCGACTACATGAGGTACTGGTCTAAGCGTTCCGAACTGCCATGCAAAGACTTGCTCAAGTGGGCAAAACTCTCCACGAGCAAGTACCACACATGGCTCAAACGCTATGGAAAGATCAACGGCCATAACGGCAAAATACCACGGGACTGGTGGCTCGAAGAATGGGAGAAGCAAGCGATCCTTGACTTCCACGACAAACACCCACTCGAAGGCTACCGACGATTGACATTCATGATGCTTGACGACGACATCGTCGCCGTGAGCCCAAGCTCCACGTATCGAGTTCTCAAGAATGCAGGGCGTTTGGACCGTAGAGTCGTGCCCCCCAGCAAGAAAGGCACAGGCTTCATTCAACCAACGAAAATCCACCAAGAATGGCATATTGATATCAGCTACATCAACACCGGTGGGACGTTTTACTTCTTGATATCAGTGCTCGATGGATTCAGTCGATACATCGTGCATTGGGAGTTACGTGAAACCATGAAGGAACTGGATATCGAACTGGTCATAGCCAAAGGGATTGAAAAGCACCCTGGAGTCAAGCCTCGAATCATCAGCGACAATGGCCCTCAGTTCATCGCCAATGACTTCAAGGCATTCGTTCGCGAATATGGTCTGACACATGTTCGCACTAGCCCATACTACCCGCAGAGCAACGGCAAGTTGGAACGCTGGCACGGATCACTTAAAAGCGAGTGTATCCGTCCCGGTTCGCCTGCGACAAAGGAGGAAGCCGAGAAGCGTATTGCAAAGTACGTGAGCTACTACAACACCGTCCGATTGCACAGCGCGATTGGATACATTACCCCGGCCGACTGCCTCGCAGGGCTCAGCGAGGTGATCGGAAAAGAACGCGACAGAAAGCTGGAAGCAGCTCGCAAGTTGCGTCAAGAGAAACGAGCTGCAACGAAACAAGTTGCCTAGCGGCTTCGAAGTGATTACAACAAAGCTATCTTCACGAAGGATAAGGCTCTGCAGAGGTGCAACCTGAGCGTCGTGAAGTCCGAAGTCGGAATGTGGAGCGGGCCTTTACGAGGATCTGCTCCCTTCCATTCCGACTTTGGCACTATGCGATAAACCTTCGCCGCACGAAGCGGCGAACTCCCCGTGCAGGATGCATTCAAACTTCGTTAGCTATTAGACGGTAGATTCCACTTGCCGGTGAACCAAAACAAAGCTAGCTTCGATCCGAAGTTGAATGATATCAGGCACTTGCGAGCGGATCAAGAATTTTGTGGAGTGATCGGCTGGTTCGGTCTAATCTCGGGTTGGCCACGATTGTCCCACTCGATGCGGGCCAGCAGAGCTACCTGCTGGTGACCGAGGTTGATTTTGTGAAAGCAGCTGTGGCGAAGGTGACGGTGGAAGGGTGAGTTATTGGTGGTGTGGGGAGGGTGCCATGGCAACAAGTCCGCCGATTTCAATGACCCACCGTAGCAGGTTCCACCGACAATGTGACCCAACTCATGTGTAAGCGTCATGACAAACCATGACACTGTAAGCAAGAGCAAAAATCGTGCGGTGCGGATCACCATCCGTCAGATCTCCAGTATGCGTGGGTCGGTCAAGCGGATGAATGAACTCGATCTTCGCCTCACAGCAGTTAATGAAAACGATTCCGCGAACTGGTTTCACCGATTTGTTCGCCGTTCCCTAGTTCTCGTGAGCCACTCCAATTCGTTTTGCAGTTCCAGACGAGTTTCGTCGCTCATGGGTAAATTTGTTGATAGCCAATACTCCACAGCGTGAATATACTCCTCAAATGAGGTCGCGTCGACAAACTTCGCGGCTATTTCCGGATCTATTCGTCTCAAGGCACGTAGTGCAATGGCGCGAAGAGAAACATGTTCGTGTTCGTTGCTTCGCCTTTCCGAGATCACAAGGCGTCTGAGGCATTCGGAGGTCTCTAGATTCGAAACTCCCAGATTTCCCAGGCCATAAATTGAAAGCACAGCAACATTGAGATTGCGTGACAAGGTGGATTGCGTAATCCACCGAAGTATCGACACATGCAGTGCGTTTTGAGGATCAAAACCAATAGCAGAAACGATGTCACCCATGGCCATTG
>JBEDJE010000337.1:0-3187 GCA_041172985.1 Actinomycetota bacterium | reverse complement strand
CGTTCGCGAATCGATGTCCACATGATCAGCAGGACCATCATTGTGAACAACGCTGGGAGCAAACGACGCGCCCGGCGCGCCCAGAAATCACGCAAGCTAATTGCACCCGTACGTTCTTCTTCGGCGACAAGAAGCAACGTAATCAGATAGCCACTGATGACAAAGAAAACTTCAACACCTAAAAAGCCGCCTGGCAGCCATGCCGAGTTGGCGTGATAAATAATGACGGCAAGGACTGCCAGAGCACGTAGACCGTCGAGGCCGGGTAAATACGGCACTCGACTGATCTGTTGTGATCGAGAGGTCTCAGTAGTCGGGGCCATCAGTCCCCAAGTCTGCCGTGAATCAGAGTTGCATTGACTTCACTTCGCAGAACTCTTCTAAACCGAATTTTCCGGCTTCGCGTCCGAGTCCGCTCTGCTTGTATCCGCCGAAGGGAGCGGCAGGGTTAAATGAGCCACCGTTGACCTCAACCTGACCAGCCTTGAGGCGACGAGCCACCTGCTTGGCACGTTCGGGAGTTGCGCTCCAGACACCAGCAGCCAAACCATAGATCGTGTCGTTGGCGATACGAATCGCCTCTTCTTCGGTGTCGTACGGAATGATCGACAACACTGGTCCGAAAATTTCTTCGCGGGCAATGGTCATGTCGGGCGTGACATTCGAGAAAATCGTGGGCTGTACGAAGAATCCAGCAGTCAGTCCTTCGGGACTGGCAGTTCCGCCAGTGACCAGAGTTGCCCCTTCGTCAATACCTGTCTGGATGAATCCACGAACACGGTCACGCTGAACTGCCGACACCAAGGGTCCGAGACGTGACGCTGGATCGAACGGATCGCCAACAGTGAACTTAGAAGCAGCAGCAGCCGCAATCTGCTCGGCCTGCGCCAGGCGCGCGCGAGGCACCAACATGCGAGTCAATGCAGTGCAGGTTTGACCCGAGTTCAAGAAGCACTTGCCAACGCCAGCAGCAACGGCCTTGGTGAAACCTTCATCGTCAAGGTCGTCCAAGATCACGTTGGGGCTCTTGCCACCAAGTTCGGCAACGCGCTTTCCGGCGCGGGTTGAACCGGTGAAGCTCACCATGTCGACATCGGGGTGAGCAGCAATGGCTTCACCAACAACGGGACCGACACCAGTAACCAAGTTGAACACACCAGCCGGCAAGCCAGCATCGTGAACAATTTCGGCCAAAATGAAGGCGTTAATCGGTGCTACTTCTGAGGGCTTCACGACCACTGTGTTGCCTGCTGCAAGAGCAGGTGCAACCTTCAGTGCGATTTGGTGCAACGGGTAGTTCCATGGCGAGATACAGCCAACAACGCCGAACGGTTCGCGCACGACGATTGAGTTGCCGATCTCTTCTTCAAACTTGTAGGTGCTCAAAAGGCCAGCGGTAATGGCAAAGTTGCCCTTGGGTAATCCGACTTGAATCATGGTCGCCATACCAACGGGCATACCAACTTCACGAGCGACTGCTTCGGCAATTTCTTGCGTGCGAGCTTCGAGGCCAGCATGAATCTTCATCAAGTATTCGGCACGCTTTTCGCTTGGCAATGCGCTCCAACCCTCAAACGCAGCCTTTGCCGCGGCAACTGCTTTGTCGACATCGCCTGTTGTTCCGTCGGGAATGGTGGCAATGATTTCTTCGGTTGCCGAGTTGGTGACTTCGAGGACGCCCTTGCCTTCTGAAGGAACCCAGGCACCATTGATGTAAATCTTGTCGTAAGTGATCATGCCCACACGCTAGGCGCAAGCAGGGTTCCGCGTCTTAGCGAGTCGGCGATAAACCGAGATTTGCGTAAATTTCGCTCGTCGCGGTGCTGCGATTCATCGTGTAGAAGTGCAGTCCTGGCGCACCGGCATCAAGAAGTCCTTGGCACAATTCGGTCGCGGCATCAACGCCGATACGACGAATTTCTTCAGCATCGTCAGTGCGATCAAGTCGATCTGACAACCAAGTCGGGAAAGCCGCGCCCGAGAGTTCGGCCATGCGACGAATTTGATTCTTATTAGTGACTGGCATGATGCCTGGCAAAACTGGCTTGGTGACCCCAAGATCGGCAAGTTCATTGACCATCTGTACGTACACATCAAGGTCAAAGAAGAACTGAGTAATCGCAAAATCGGCACGAGCTAATTTGGCAGCCAAGAACTTGCGGTCAGTTGCCCGATCAGGCGAACGCGGATGAAGTTCCGGATGTGCGGCAACTCCAACCGAAAAACGACCGTCAGTAACGACGTCGTCAAGTAAGTCGCTCGCATAGGTGTAATCGCTTGGTGCAGGTTCGCCATCGGTGGGGACATCTCCACCGAGAGCCAAGATATTTTCCACGCCATCGGCGGCGTAATCGTTCAAGATGTCTCGAATCTCGGAGCGCACATGTCCTTGGCAGGTGAGGTGTGCCATTGGGGTCAAGGTTGTTTCTTTGCGCATCCACGACACCACTGCATGAGTTCGTTGACGAGTACTTCCGCCGGCACCATAAGTGACGCTGACAAAACTTGGAGCTAGTGGTTCGAGTTCACCAATTGCTCGACCAAGCGACAACTGCGCACTGTCGGTCTTAGGGGGGAAGAACTCAAATGAATATGTTCGGCCCGCGGCGAGGAGGTCTGCAATTTGAGCCATGGCGCAAGTTTAGGGGCGAAAGCATCGAACGCTTCTTGTCACGAAATTCTCAGCGAATCGTATATGAAAAAAACGTCAATAAAATGTGTCATTATTAAGTCACTAATCAATCAGCCGAATTACATGAGGAGCAACAATGAGTCAAGTAGATCCGTCCTTTCCACCGCCTCCCGCACCATCTTCCGGTGGAATATCAAGCGTGAATTTCAACCTATGGGATTTCCTTAATAGCCTCGGCGATGAGGCGAAAACGCGTCGTCATCCGAGTCTCAATCAGGCACTTTCTGGACTTGCTGGCGTTCTCCTCGCGCTCGGCTGGGTTGCTTTGCTGACTGGAGATTCGGACTCACTTGCTGGCGCTTACATAGGTGCAATGATCGCGTTCGGCATCGGGTTAGTTGTTCGACTCAAAACTTCCAAATCAACGGAGCTTCACGCTGCAGCCGTTGGAGTCGGAATTACAAGTCTTCTGACCTTTTGTCTCGTGTTCGTTGGCGATACGCAAATGAACCCTGGGCTAGGTTTGATCCTGACCGCAATTGCTCACATCGCTGT
>JBEDJE010000336.1:0-3008 GCA_041172985.1 Actinomycetota bacterium | reverse complement strand
GGGAATTGGCTATGACGGTGCGTTGTGGTCAATGGCAGGGGCGCTCGCAATCACTGTGATTGCCCTCATCATTTTTCTCAATGAAGATATTGGAAAATCAAAGAAGAAGGCTCCCCTGCGTTCGGTCCTCTCAAAGTCATCGGCCATCAATCGGTTGTCAATTGCTCGATTTTTTCTTTTCGGCTCACGAGATATTTGGTTTGTCGTTGCTCTGCCAGTCTTTCTCTCGGATGAACTTGGTTGGTCCGAGCGAGGTGTCGGAGGATTTCTCGCACTCTGGGTCATTGGTTACGGAGTAGTTCAATCATTTGCACCCAAGATGCTCGCCCGAGGAGGCCGACTTGTCGATGAAGTGAGCGCCTCTCGTCAATGGGCACTCATACTCAGTTTTATCTCGGCTGTCATCGCCCTTCTCGTAGCATTTGATATCGCAGTTCACTGGACGATTGTCGGTGGACTTGTTGTGTTCGGAGTTGCATTCGCAATGAACTCGTCATTGCACTCATACCTCGTCTTGGCATTTTCTCAAGATGATTCCGTGGCCCTTGACGTCGGTTTCTATTATTCGGCTAACGCCGCAGGGCGATTCGTCGGCACGTTACTTTCGGGCTTGTTATACCTTTGGGGCGATCTCGTCGCGGCACTTTGGGGATCGGCCGTATTTGTGGTGATCACATGGATCTGCACTCGACGATTACCGCCCCTGCCCGACAATGTGTCGATTTCAATCGCTGATGTTGAAGGCAGCGACTAAAAATAGTGACGTCACTTCTAATTGAGTGATTTAGGTTCTTCAGCTGGAGCAGTTGCTTGAAATGCGCGCTCCACATCAGCTGTTGTCAAAATCGCTTCAACTTTGTCATTGCGACGATGATCGTCCACAAGAAAATTGAGCCACCCAACTTCATGATGGCACCAGCGATCTGCTGATCGTTACTTACCGAGACTCCCCACACCCGAGTAGGGATGTTGTAATGCTTGTACACCACTCCTTCAGCGAAGGTCAACCAACCGGCGGGAATGGTGGCAACCACACTGTTCAAGAAAAGGTAAATCATCTTTGACATCGGAGTGATTTGAAATTCTTTCAGCGGTCCGCAGACTGGCATCCACATCAAAATTGATGTCAACACAAGAATTACGTGGACGAAATAGTGCAATGGTCCATTTGACACTGATGCGTTAACGACACCGGGGATATGACTCACCACGACACCGAGATTGAATAACAGTCCCGCTCGTACTGGGAAAGTAAAAAACCGTAAGGCGCGATAGGCCCGTCCATTACCCACGAGGACTCGAACAAACCACTCAGGTGTCGCCAGCACTACCAAAGGCGGCATGAAGTAAGTCAGTGACATGTGCTGGAACATATGAACCGAATACAAATACTCTTCAGCAATATCGTGCATCGGCCAGTCGGTCGACAAAAACATGATCAAGATGCCGGTAATAAAGCACACCAACTGACGACGCGTGACAATTGGTTCGCCCGCAGTTACTGCCCTCGGACCAAGTACCCGCACAACGTAAATGTACGAACTAACAAGAAAGGCAATGAGCAACCAAACTTCAAGGTGAAGTTGATAGCGCCAAGGGTCGACGAAAATCTCCCCGACCATGGGAATCAACCCTTCTGCAAGAAGAATTTAAACGTCGCTAAAAATCCGCAATATACGGAGATGGCCAACAACAATCCTGAATAGAACAGGTACGTGAAAAGCTTGTTGTCAAACTTCAGGTGCATGAAGTACGACACCACGGTCACGAACTTGACGATCATCAAGATGAAAAGTGTCGGCATAAAGAACGGACCGAAGTCGACGTAGTACGTTGAAACTTCGAGCGCAGTAATCGCGGCCAAAATAAGCGCGATTCGCACATATCCGGCGTTGGACATGCCGTGCTCTTCGGTGTGGGTGGTGGTTTCTGTGCTCATGATCAGACCGGAATCAGATAGATAAGCGTGAAGATAATGATCCACACGATGTCGACAAAGTGCCAATACAAACCGAGCATCTCGATGGTTTCCGACTTGCTGCCCGGCACCTTGCTTCGCTTCATGATGCCAAGCGTCGACATCAACATGATGATGCCCACAGTTACGTGCACTCCGTGGAAACCCGTGAGTACGTAGAAGCTTGAGGTGAAAAGGCTGGTAGTGAAGCCCATTCCTTCGTTATAAAACGCTGTGAATTCGTATACCTGCCCACCAACGAATGTTGCGCCAAGTAGCGCAGTGACAGCAACCCATAGGTAGGTATTGCGATCATCGCCCTTGTGTGCTGCCGACACGCCGAGCACCATTGTGAGTGAGCTCATGAGCAGCACGAAGCTGCTGACAGAGGTGAATGGAATATCAAACACCTGCATTGGTGTTGGGCCGGTGCCCACGCGTCCGCGATACAGCATGTATGTAGAGATCAGGCCACCGAACAACAAGCACTCTGAACCTAGGAATAACCACATGCCCAACTTGACGTTGGATAGGCCAGTTGACGTGACGTGTGCGTCGTGTGAAGCCACTGCGTGATCAGCTGACATGAGCAACCCCCATTGATGTACCAGATTCGGTTGGTGGGTCGATGTCGTCATCGGGTGCAGTTGATGGCTCGATTGCCCAACCATACGCACCGAACAAAATAACCACGGCGCCGAAGATGGCAACAGGAATTGAATAAATCACTCCGAAGGCAAGAACTGGCATACCAAGTGCAAGCACGATTGGCCAGTACGACGGCGACGGCATGTGGATGTGCGCGTCGGCATTGTCTTCCAGTTCCTTCAGCACTTCTTCAGCAGTCTTCACTTGTTGCATCACACCGTTGGCATCTTCCTGATATTTGCGGTGGAAGAATTCGTCTAGGTGGTGCACGGTAGGAATGCTGTCGAAGTTGTGTTCTTTCGGCGGATTGGAGGTCATCCACTCGAGGCTGCGCGCATTCCATGGATCAAGCGGTGCCACTTGGCCCTTGCGCGTTGTGATGACCACGTTGATGAGGAACAAC
>JBEDJE010000335.1:2179-2907 GCA_041172985.1 Actinomycetota bacterium | reverse complement strand
TTACCCACCTTGATTCTGCAAGAAGGTGGCTACGACATCGAGGCAATTGGTCGCAATGTCCACGCATGGATTTCGCCGTTCGCTTAACTCAATTTTCTAACGGCAGCAATTGATCGGCGGCGACGGCGAGATGATCGCACCATTCATTGGCCGACTTTGGTTCAACAATAGGCAAAACCACAAACTTCGAAATTCCAGCAGCAACAAACTGCTTGATGAACTCTTGCAACGCGGGCCAACCTTGCGGAACCAACTGATTGATGTCATCAAGGTCTGGACGGCGAGTCATCAATGCTTTGGCGACCGAGTCGGGGAGCGGACCATGGGCGTACGGAATAAGTGCTCCGAAATGTTCGGGGTCGATTTCGCGCTCGTGTTCTGCAGCGACTCGCTGAATTTCGATACGCCCACGTTCGGCATCATCTGGAGTCACAAAACTCGGAAGCCAACCATCAGCTAGTCGACCGACGCGCTTCAACTCACTCGGCGCAATGCCGCCAAGCCAAACATCGGGTGAACCATTCAACGGTTTGGGTTGAACACGTAAGTCGTCGTAATTGAAATATGTTCCATGATGCGTGACGCTCGGTTGCGTCCAGCAGGCACGAATAACTTCAAGCGCTTCGTTAAATCTTTTAGCACGTTCTTCGCGCGCGACGCCGAATGCTTGTTGCTCGTGTGGGTCGGCGACGCCTAATCCGAATGCGGGAAGTAGTCGGCCATTAGAG
>JBEDJE010000335.1:0-2157 GCA_041172985.1 Actinomycetota bacterium | reverse complement strand
ACCATCACGCTCATACCGAACTTCAACTTCGTGGTTCGTCCAGCGGCAAACGACATGGCGACCAGTGGATCGGGAGCTTCGCCACCAATGCGCTCACTTAACCACAAGCTGTCAAAGTTCAAAGCCTCGAGTGCATCAACAACTTGTGTGAAGCCATCGTCATTCAGATTTGTTCGAACACCAAGTCCGTAACCGACGCGAATTTTCATGACTTGGCAATCTGTTCAAGAATGTCAGCAGTCTCGTTGACCATTGACGCAAATGGCGAGTGGTCGGTATCGAGCGTGACAACGTTGGTGCAGAGTTGCGACATGATCTTTTGGTGTTCGGGATGAACCGCTTGGTCCTGTAAACACAAAACATATGTTGATGAGATGGTGTCTCGGGGCGAGCCAGTGACTTCTTGAGTCATCGTTGCCATGGGCTGTGGTGAGAGGCGGGCAATCGACGCCGCAATCACCTCGTCGTTGCAGCAACCGTAAAACGAATCTCTAGCAAACTCTGGATTGATGGTCGAATTTCCATCGTCGCCGACGGCCATTGCGCCGCCAAGTGCAGTGTCATGGCGCGGCAATGCCATGAGTTGGGCCATCACACTTTGTCCAGCTAGGGGTGCAAACGCTGCGATGTACACGAGATGATTTACTGAAGTATCAATTGACGCAACTTGACTAATGACCGCACCGCCGTAGCTATGGCCAGCAAGTACAACATTTTCGATACCACGTGATCGCAATGTTGCCAATGTGTCAACAACATGCTGAGCATCACCGTGCATATCGCTGAGGGGAAGCGTGGAGGCACCATGGCCGGGTAAATCAATTGCGAGGCTCGGGACTCCGCGCCGATCAAGTTCTGCTTGTAGAGCACTAAAACACCAAGCACCATGCCAGGCGCCGTGCACCAGGACGACGTGTCGAACAGGAGTCATATGCCCATCGTGCCACAAGCACCACCTGAGATGAGAATGATGCTCACTGTGCCCGTAACCTTGCAGTCATGTCGTCCGCAGAATCATCAGCCCCAGCCAATCCTTTGAACGCCTTTCGTCTCGATGGTCGTGTCGCGATTGTGACCGGAGCCTCATCGGGTCTTGGCGTGCAATTCGCCCGCACACTTCACGCCGTGGGAGCCACTGTCGTCTTAGCGGCGCGCCGCCTTGATCGTCTTGAGTCGTTAGTTGAAGAGCTGCCAGGGTCGATCGCGATTGCAGCAGATCTCAGCGTGGCTGAAGATCGTGAGCGGTTGATTGCCGAAACCGTTCGCCGTGTTGGCCCACCGCGCATTCTCATCAACAATGCCGGAGTCGGGCACAAAGTTGCCGTCGAAGATGAAGACCTCGACACCTTCCGCACGGCTATGGAAATCAACGTCACGGCAATTTGGCATCTCTCAAAGTTGTGCGCGCCATATATGAAAGAAGCGGGTAGCGGAAACATCGTCAACATCGCTTCGGTCTTAGGTCTCGTTGGTTCGGCGCCAATTAAGCAGGCGCATTACTGCGCATCAAAGGGAGCTGTGATTAACCTCACTCGCGAACTTGGTATGCAGTGGGCACGGCGCGGTATTCGTGTGAATGCAATATGCCCAGGTTGGTTCCCATCTGAAATGACTGAAGGTATGGAGGATGAAACAAGCATGGGTTTCTTGCGTTCAAATTCACCGTTGCCACGTATGGGCGAACTGCACGAACTTGACGGTGCACTCCTCTTGCTTGCGAGTGACGCTGCTTCATTCATGATTGGTCAGCATGTAGTTGTTGATGGTGGCTGGACTGCTCGATGATCTTGCACCTCGCGGTTCGTGCCGATTGGGAAGTTGCAAAATCAACCGGCAACTATCCATGGTCAACCCGCGGAATCACAGTGGCCAACGAGGGATATACCCATTGCAGTTTTGAATCGCAGTGGAAAGGTGTCCGCGATCGTTTCTATGCAGACCTAGCAGACAACGAACTTGTACTTCTTGAAATTGACGAAGCATTGTTGACGAGCGAAGTCATCGTTGAACAACTCGGAGCAGCGCCAGAGGCATTCCCGCATGTTTACGGCAGTATCGATATTGCTGCGGTGATCAATGAAAGAGCGTTGAGTTAAAAACTCGGCGTGAGATGCGCCCACGGGGCCGCTTGCTCAAGTTGTGAGGCAACTCGAATCA
>JBEDJE010000334.1:0-3724 GCA_041172985.1 Actinomycetota bacterium | reverse complement strand
AAAATACGACGGAATAGATTTATGACTACCTTCTTTACGACGAGGTTCTTTGCGGAACCACAACTCGTTAAACAAAGTGGACGAGAGTCTGTTGACAAATCCGAATGAAGGCACGACTGGCGGAACACTGGCCAAATGGCGAGGCTCATAACGCAATGCTTGCGCGTCGTCCTTGCTTGAAATTTCGGCCAACTTCGTATGGTCCCCACGCCACAAAACGCTGCGCCCCAAACGCGATCCTGTCGCCAATAGATCGGCCCACGCAACCGAGTAACGGTGATCGTCATCGCCATGCGACATTTCTTCAATCAACACATCGATGTTGCGACACCTGATCGTGTTGACGGTGCACAGACTGGTCTCAATTGGAATCAAGGTAAACGTCGCGTCAAGAATGACGCCAGTGAGGCCCATGCCCCCGACCGTCGCCCAAAACAAAGTCGGATTTTGCAGCGGGCTGATTTCGTGAATCGTTCCATCGGCCAGCATCAGTGACATTCGCCGGAGGTGGTTACCGAAACTTCCTTCAACATGGTGATTCTTACCGTGAATATCTGAAGCAATGGCTCCACCGACTGTCACGAAACGCGTTCCGGGAGTGACGGGAACAAAAAAGCCACGAGGAACAATGACCTTCAAAAGATCATGCAAACTCGCGCCAGCTGCGGCAGTGAGCGTGCCAGCATCAGCATCAAGTACCGCTTCGTGGGCGTTGCCAGGCATCGTGAGAACTACTCCACCAGCATTTTGTGCCGCATCTCCATACGACCGCCCAAGACCACGCATCAAGACGCCTCGTTGATTCGAGTCTTTGATGAACGAGGCGACATCTCCTCGGGTGACCTCAGCAGTACGAGCTGTACTCGGCGAGGTTCGACCCCATCCAGTGAGGCGCGAAGATGTGTAGTCGGTTTCCATGAGCAAGTAAAGGTTACTCAGTGAGCCGAAACCGAACTGAGCACCGCGCCAATATCAGCCCACGTACACGCCTAATCCGAAAATAATCACCCAAATAACGCCCAAAACCTGCAAGGTACGGTCGGAAGCAAACACCTCTTCGGGGGCCGCTCCGTGACCGCGTTCGAGGGCCAACAAATACCTCAAGAGCGCCGCCAACATCGGAATGATCGACAGTTCATACGAAGGCCACGACGAACCAGATATCTCCTTCGTTGCAAACGCCCAGGTGCAATACGCGACCAAGGTGGCTCCCAGGCTTACGGCCAGGACCATTCGCAAGTAATCAAGGCTGTAAGCCATCAACGTTGAACGAGTTGACCCATTACCTTCACCAAGTTCTTTCATCTCGGCGTAACGCTTGCCCGTCACAATAAACAAAGCACCGAAACTGGCACACAACAAAAACCACGTCGACATCTCCACTGATGCTGCTTCAGCCCCGGCAATCGCTCGAATCACAAAGCCGCCCGCAACTGCCAAAAGGTCCAGCACTGGTTGGTGCTTCAGTACCGTTGAATAGCACACGGTCAGAACTGCGTACACAACGACAGCTACGCCACAACGCCAATCTGGAATGAAACCGATCGCGATTCCGGTGATCATTGATATTCACTAAACCTGCAGCAATTGGCCGACGACACTTTGTTGGATGCGCTCGATCAGCCTCAACATCAAGAATGTCATTCCAAAAATAGGTTCCGCTGGCGGTCAATGACAGGGCTACAAAACAGAGCAAGGTTTGCCACAAACTTGCCCACTCATTCAAAACACCAGCCGCACCAGGTGCAGCAAAAACCAAAACATTTTTAGCCCACTGTTTTGGTCGAGCTTCTTTGAGCAAAGGCGGCATTTTCATATTGCACTCATTTCTGGTATCTCCGCCACGGCTTCTTTTGTAATCCGAAAAGCATGATCGGCCATCGCCAGCATTTGGTCGTCCCCCGCAGAATCACCGTAGGCGTACAGAACATACGAACCGAATCCTTCGCCATCAAGCCATTCACGAAGCCGACGTTCTTTCTCGGGGCCACGACAGTTCGCTCCAACAAGTGCTCCCGTGAACTGCGAACCTGAATTTGTCTCACATTCAGTGCCCATCACTGCATCGCAGCCGAGCAACTTACCTAAATACTTCAGATACAAACTGTACGAGGCTGACACCAGCACTACCTTGTGGCCCTGCGAGTGATGCCAACGCAAACGCTTCACCGTGTCATCGCGTAACCACGCCGGAAAAGCACGCGAAGCAAATCCACGGGCCGTGACGTCCACTTGCTCGACAGAACGACCCGCAAGCGCTGCCCTTGTCGCAACAGCTTTCACCCGATCACGGTCACGAGCAAAAAGCGCACGGCTCAAGGGCAATACCCGCCAGACCAACCCGACATACAACCGCCAGCCGGCGACCTCACGCAAAAATGGAACTACGCAGTCTTTATTGGTCAAGGTGTGATCAACGTCAAAGGCAGCTACCCGAACTGCGTTCTCCCCAGAATGACCGATCGGTTGATTGCTGGGAGAATTCATAACAAGGTGACTTTACTTCGCCGCGACTACTAACAACGAGGATCGTACGTCCCACCATTCGGGCCAACTCTTGCTCACGACTTCTGGATCATTGATCACGATGCCCGAGATACGCAAAGCCAGCAACGACCAAGCCATCGCCAATCGATGGTCGTCATGAGTTAACAACTCGGCACCATGCATCTGGCTTTCATGAACTGGGCGAATCAAGATGCCATCGTCTTCTTCAACAGCGTCACAACCAACCATCTTGAGCCCGTTTACAAGATCACCGATTCGGTCACTTTCTTTATGCCGAATGAATCCGACCCCCGTGATGCGCGTTGGCGAATCAGCAAATGCCGCGACAACAGCCAACGTCGGAACAAGATCTGACATATCAGCCATATCAATTTCAATTCCGTGTAACGAGCCCGACGAGGTCACTTCAAGGGAGCGATCGGTTGTCCGTGTCGTGCAACCCATCGACTCAAGCACCTCAATAAAGGCTGCATCACCTTGCAGAGCGCGGTCACCGACTCCTAAAACTTTCACCGAACCGCCTGCAATCGCCGCAGCAGCCAACGGATACGACGCCGACGAAGCATCAGATTCAATGTCGTAGGTGGTTCCGATGTACCCACTTGACTCAACGCCAATGGTGTGATCGCCAATCGCAATACCTGTCGCGCTAAATGAACTCATCACCGAAGCGGTGATGGCCACATACGGACGCGACACCAAAGGCGAAGTCAACTGCAAGCGGATACCTTCAGGCAAATATGGACCGATCATCATAAGTGCCGACACATATTGACTACTGATATCGCCCGGAATCGAAACCGTTCCACCATCAAGAGCATCACCAGAAACCCAGACCGGCAGATGTCCGGGTTGATCGACTGACTTCACTTGCGCACCGAGTTGTGCGAGTGCATCATGCAGAGGCTTCATTGGCCTGTGTCGCAACGGCGCATCCCCTGTGATCAACGAAGGCACGACCGACAGAGCGGCTAGCGCTGTCATAAAACGTGAAGTCGTTCCCGCAAGTCGTGCATTCAATTCGGCCCCACCATTTGGCCGTCCAGCCGAACCAACGATTGTTACGGTCGTGCCCTCAACAATGATTTCAACATGAAGAGCACGCAGGCAATCAATCATTGCCGCGGTGTCATCACCCGACGCGATGTTTTGCAAGGTACTTGTGCCATCTGCCAACGCCGCACACATGAGGGCACGATTCGCAATACTTTTTGAC
>JBEDJE010000333.1:0-6563 GCA_041172985.1 Actinomycetota bacterium | reverse complement strand
AGTCAAAAATTTGCGCAAGACCATTCTCGGCCAAACCCACGGCTCCCCCGTTCGGCCATCGCAATATGTCCATCACAGCGGCCTTCCACAATTAGTTCGCTGCCATCTGGAAAACACACGATCACCACGGTCACAAAATGGGCCGCCCGTTCAACATCGCTCACGCAATTCTTTTCACGCAAAGCATCAAGCAATTTCGCGCGATTCGCCGCATATGGAGTTTCTGCGTGCTCGGGCCGATCAGCGGCATACCGCGCTGTTCGAACACCAAGTTCGCCCGGCAAAGCATCAACAAACATTCCCGTATCGTCAGCAACAGCCGGCAACCCGGTCGCCTGCAAAATTGCCATTGCCTTTAATCGGGCATTGCCCACCAAAGTGTCGGCATCTTCAACGACATCTGGTATCTCTGCTGGACGCGGAACTAGATGTACAACTCCATCAAGCAATTGCTCAATCTCGTGCACCTTGTCGGGGTTAGCAGATGCACACACCAAAGTATGCAACACACGATCAGCACTCATTTGTTTCGAGTCACTTGGCGCGACGCGAAGGCTGACTCTCGAGCAACTCACTCTGCAAGTCAAAAATTTGCGCAAGACCATTCTCGGCCAAACCCAACAATGAATCGAGTTCGCTGCGCGAGAACGCCATACCCTCTGCAGTTCCTTGCACTTCTACAAAGCGGTTCAGCGTTGAACCCTTTTCGCGCAACATCACCACGTTCATATCAACTTCGGCAGTGCTGTCTTCAACATACGGAAGGTCGATCACTGGAGTGCCATTCACAATGCCCACGCTGATCGCGGCGCACAACGACGTCAACGGGTGCTGAGAAATCACGCCGTTCTGTACCAAACGTGAGAGCGCATCATGGAGCGCCAAGTATCCACCACAGATACTTGCGGTTCGGGTGCCACCATCAGCCTGCAGAACATCGCAGTCGACAACAACTTGACGCTCACCGAGCAAGCCCATATCGCACGAAGCTCGCAAACTCCGGCCGATCAACCGCTGAATTTCGACAGTGCGACCGCTTTGCTTTCCTTTGGCAGCTTCACGATCAACACGATCGGGCGATGAACCAGGCAACATTGAGTACTCGGCGGTGACCCAGCCTTTACCGCTGCCTTTCATCCAACGCGGAACGTCTTCGTCAATACTCGCTGTGCATAACACGCGCGTGCGTCCAAAAGAAACCAAAACACTTCCTGCCGACATCTCGGTGAAATCGCGTTCAAATGAAATCGGACGAAATTCATCATGTTGACGTCCATCAAATCTGCTACCAGTTGTGCTCATTTTCTTCAGTTTCCTTTGTTCCATATATCGACATTTGATAATTCGGGTCCCAACAATCTGGTCCCTAATGCTTTAAACCAACTCACGTCTCCGCTTGACATGAAAACATGCTGACCTGATGTGCCTGAGAGGGGCTTCAACAAGTTGATCTGATCTAACTGATCTCGCAACGCAAATGCTGTTTCATCGGCCGACGACACCAAGGTCACATCATGACCGACGACATCGGAAATCACTCGCGCCAAATATGGGTAGTGCGTACAACCCAATAACAACGCATCAACCTTCGCGTCAACAATCGGCGCCAACATACGTTGGGCCAACAGCGTCACCTCTGGTCCCGAAGTACGTCCCCGTTCAACAAACTCAACGAACCCAGGACATGCCGCGCCGATCAGCTTGACGGGGGCACCAAGCGATGCTCGCGAGACCGCCAAATCGTAAGCGCCCGAACCAATTGTTCCGATCGTGCCAATCACTCCGACGGTTCCCGAGCGGGTTGCTCGCACCAATGACTGAGCGCCCGGATCAATCACACCAATGACGGGTATGTGTAAACCGTCGGCAGCTAACTCGGCTTCAAGTTCGTGTACGGGCAATGCGGCCGCAGCCGTATTACATGC
Organism: Actinomycetota bacterium; assembly: GCA_041172985.1. Classification (GTDB taxonomy): domain Bacteria; phylum Actinomycetota; class Acidimicrobiia; order Acidimicrobiales; family Ilumatobacteraceae; genus Casp-actino8. Next base: position 4,638 of record JBEDJE010000333.1, on the reverse strand, counting down.
CACCATAATCGCCTTCGCCTTGTAGTCGCGCACCAGGCTCCAGGCCAACTCGCGGGCGTACTCACGAACATCGTTCGGATCTTTGTCACCGTAGGGATACCGACCGGTATCGCCGATGTAGACGATGTCTTCGTTGGGCAATAAATCAATGACAGCCCGCGCAACAGTGAGTCCACCAAAACCCGAATCGAAAATTCCGATCGGCCCGTTGATATCAACTTGTAAAACCATGAGTACTTACCGTCACATCGTTCTATTCAACTGGAAATCCGACACCCCAGCAGGTCACGCCGAGCGAACTATTGAAGCCCTCGGCCAGCTTCGTCCCAAGGTTCCCCAGATTCGCACGTATGAATTTGGCGCCAACCTCGGCATCAATCCTGGCACCTACGATTTTGCAGTGACTGCAACCTTCGACTCGGTTGACGACTACATCACATATCGCGATCACCCCGATCACAAGGCTTTCATCGCCGAGTTCACCGCACCGTTCATTGATACTCGAGCGTCAATTCAGTTCGAACTCTGAAATCTGAAATCGTTTCGACTTGTTGATCGCAACCTTTCTCGCGCTCGGTGCTGCGATTCTGCACGCTGGATGGAACCTCGCTGTTAAACAGTCAGGCGACAGATGGTTGGCTTTGTGGGGACTCTTCGTTGCTGGTGGAATCATAGGACTTCCATATGCTCTCGTCGCCACATTTCAAGGAGACCTCGGACTTGCGGCGTGGGGTTGGGCAACTGCTAGCGGTGCCGTCCACGCGTTTTACATTGGGCGCTTAGCTCGCACATACGAGATCGCGGATTTCAGCGTCACCTATCCCATCGCTCGCGGAGGTGGCGCGTTAGTTGCGGCGATCGGCGGCGTGATTTTCCTTGACGACCATCTCTCCCTACTTTCTATTATTGGCATTGTCATCGTTGTCGCGGGACTCGTCGCGCTTTCAGGGCAAGTTGATTGGAAACACGTATGGCCTGCGCTCATTGTTGCGAGTCTTATCGGCGTGTACACCGTGATTGACAGCAAAGGTTCGCGCTCAACAATCGGCAGCGCATACGCCATGGCCATCTTCGTCACCGGCGGAATCGGCACAACTATTCAGGGGCTCTACCGCCGCAAATGGGTTGCGATGAAGGACAGCATCTCGCCAATGTGGCATTTTTTGACTGGGCTGGCATCTCTCGTCACTTATTGGATGGTGTTACTAGCCGTTCGACGAGCACCGGTTGGTTACGTGACCGCGTTACGTGAATCAAGCGTTGTCTTCGCCACATTTATTGGCTGGAAAGTATTGAAAGAAGACAGTGGACTTCGCCGAATTCTCTCGTCACTGTTGATCGTCGGTGGACTAGTGACATTGGTTCTTGGTCGGTAACTAGAGGCGATCAGCCAAACCTGAAGCACGAGAAATCACGGTGGTTACAGCAGTTCGTAGCGCCGCTTCGGTTGCAACAATTGTCAATTGTTCACGAGCACGCGAGACACCGGTATACAACAATTCGCGCGTCAGCAATCTTGATCGTCCAGTTGGCAAGACCACGATTGCGTGCTGATATTCAGAACCTTGACTCTTGTGAATCGTCAAGGCATGAACAGTTTCAACTTCAGGCAATCGAACCGTCGGGAATTCACGCGGGCCGCCTAAGCCGTCAAATACGACTCGAACTTCGCCATTCTTATCGGAGCAAACAACACCAACGTCTCCGTTGTACAGGTTGTTCCCGTGATCGTTCTTAGTGATGAGTACCGGTCGACCGACGAACCATTGCTTGCGAGTGGCTGTACCGATCCATTTATTGACCGTCCGATTCCAACCAGCAATTCCAAGTTGACCTACCCGCGATGCGCACAACAATTGCAATTGACCCAATGTCTCTAAAGCCTTTTCATATTGCGACGAGCCTGCCAGTTCGACGACTTCAAGAGCGTGCCGCTGTACCTCAAGACCCACATTTTCGAATGCTTCCAAATCTTCTTGAGCCTTACTTGAAGGATCAATCCAACTCACAACGCCGTTGCTGTTTCGGTGCGATTTCAGAAGATTGATCACTTGATCGGCATCACCTGATTGAACAGCTTTGACCACTTGCTCAATCGGCGAACCGACCGCATAGCGATACTGACTTGTCAGTCGCTCGGTGCAACGATAAAGGTCCGTTCCTTCCTTCTTCGCCGCAAGGGAGATGTCGGCCAAAACAGTTCCGGCATCAACGCTTGCTAATTGCTCCGGGTCACCGACCAAGAAAAGTTCGGCCGTTGGATGCAACGCGTCGATGAGGCGATGCATGAGCGACAACGACAACATTGATGCTTCATCGATGATGACGAGGTCATAAGGAAGTGGATTCTCTTGATCGTATGCAAATCGACCCTTTTGACGAACCGGCGAATAACCCAAAAGTCGGTGAATCGTGATTGATGGAGACTCTTGGACTCGCGCAATGACTTCGGGCGAGGCCTTTTCACTTACCAATCGCGCTTCGATTGCTTGACGCATACGATCGGCTGCTTTCCCTGTTGGCGCTGCCATTGCCACCAAAAGGTCGCGATCATTCGCGTCAGCAAAACGTGCAACAAGTTGTTTTGCTACCGCGGTGGTCTTACCGCTTCCTGGTCCACCAAGAAGAACTTTGAGACGCGAACCCGCAGCCGAGTTGATCCATTCGGCGATTGATTTTTCCTCTTCAAAACTCCGCAGAACATAGAGACGTGAACCATCTAGAACAAACGGCCGACGTGGGTGATTGGCCGCGGTTGAAGGAATGGCCACCAAATCAACTTGCTCAGACACAGCTTGAAGCCATTCATTTTGCGGCGGCCAATTGAGTGCACCAGGTTCTGCATTCTCGGGATACCAGCGATCAATCTCATTGAGATCAATACAGGTGTGCCCGCCTTCGGAGGCATGCAGGGCTAGCGCAAATGACAACCACACCAAGTCGTTCACTATCGGCGGAACCACACCTTCATTGACTAATGAAAGCAATGTCGCGACGGCCGAAAACTGCGGCTTGGTCACCGCTCCACCATCTACGTAATAGTTCAATCGTTCGGGATAGATACTCATGGTCGATCTCCCGCAAACAGATTGGACAACTTCTCCCATAGGCCTACCGGCGCTTTCCATTGAAAGACACCGTACGGCATGCCATGAGCGTCCTTTGGTGATTCAACACCAACCATTCCACGTACGAAGAAGTAAGCAACACCCGCAATCACCTCATCAGCATTCAACGCAGGTTGGCGCCAACGCAACATCCATATAAGAGTGCCTGAAGTGGGTAATGGTGATGTTCCATCGCCGCTACCAAACGCTCGGGCGCATAGGCCTCAATCAGAGATACATCTTCGTCGCCGTCTAGGCGATTCGTTTTGTAGTCAGTGATGAATAACCGAGGCGATCCGTCTTCGGCATGTACTCGAATCATTGCGTCAATTGAGCCATTGAGTAATCCGGCCAGCGGAATGTCGAATGAGCTGTCGCTCAACGAATCGGCATATGCATACAACAGGTCATCGGTTTCTAATGAAACCTTGAGCGCCTTGCCAATGTCTGAAGCCAACACGCCTTTGCTCAAATTTGCCAGCGACATTTCAAACTCAAGTTCGCTTAAGCGATCAATCGGAGCAATGTCAGCAAGGGCCATGCCGTTAAATGGCATACCTAGCGGAGTGAGGTATGAAGCAATGACACCGGCAATTAACTGATCGCGGAATGGACGCAACAAAGCCGATCAATTGCTCGAGTGACTTCCTCGCGCAAATCCTTTGATGTGTCAATGACTTCGTAGACCTTGTGCATGACCCGACCAAAGTAAGTCCCCCCTGGCACCCGGGCCAGTGGCATATCGACGCCTTCAGGCAGACCAGCCGGCACATCGTTAGCGGCGTATTGATGTGCGCCCACCCCAAGCAATGACATATCAATGGGAGATTCATCTTGACCTGATTCATCACCGATGAAACCAGCAGTCTTGGCATTGCCCTCGCGACCCTCTTGCCGTTTAGTGATTCCGCTGAATGAAGTTCGTCGATACGACTGAACTACTGACGATGGCGCATTTGCTAGTTCGAGTTGTGCTTGCATCGATTGACTATTTGCAAGGTACGGCTGAGCCTTTGCCAACTCATCAATACCTTTGCCTTCAACCTTGTCGTCTAATTTGAGCGCCTCATCAATTTTGGTACAGAGATCAAAAATGGAGGTCTTCAGACCAGTTTTCTGAGTTTCAACTCCGGATGTATACAAAACCGACAAGTGATGTTCGGCGCGTGTCAAGGCGACATACAACAATCTTCGATCTTCCTCATCATCTGCAGCCTTAATTGATGCCGTTGTGCTCGGATCAACCAAGCCAATCGCCCAACCAACGTCAATGACCCGGGTTCGTATGCCAGAAGAATCGACGCGGGTATATACCGGAGCATTTCTTGAAGACCCGTCGTTGGCCTTCCAAAGGTCGGCTACAACCACAATCGGGAACTGCAATCCCTTGGCGCTATGGACTGTCATAATTTGCACCGCCGCCGAGTCGCTTTCAACTCGACGACTCACAACCTCAGACATTTCTTCGATCGACTCAAGCCGACCAAGGATCTCTAGTAAATGGGCGGCATTACAGGGTCGGCCTTTGCTG
>JBEDJE010000332.1:1236-3451 GCA_041172985.1 Actinomycetota bacterium | reverse complement strand
ATGCATTGATGAGCCACAGCGAGTATCGGCACGCCCTTGATGCGGCGTGGTCAGATTTCGGCGACACCCGTTCAATCGTCGGCATCGACGACACCAGCCCTAACGTTTCGACCAATTCAGTTTTTCGGCTTCACCTCAGCGACGGCACTCATGTATTCGCCAAGGTTTCAAGTTACGGATCGTATTTTCTCTTTGCCGAAGACCATGACCGACTGTTTCGTTGCACACAGTTGATTCAGGGAACTCGATTTAAAAACTTCTTGGCTCCAGTCTTGGCCAAGACACAAGTGGGATCTGCCGATCGTCCATATACGTGGTACGACGGGAACTTATGGGTGGCCTTTTACGGCGAAGCTGCTAAACGCAACATGTTGCCGCCTCAACTCAGTGGTGAACAATCCAAGTGCTTAGCTCGAGAAGTTGCCCAGTTTCATCTGGTCTGCGATTCAATCTCGACAGAAATTCCTGCCACCTCGAACAGCATCAAATCTGATGCTATTCATCTTTTGGATTTGTTGTCGAGCCCTTTTGCTCCGAAGAATTTCTCACTTCCGCCCGAACACATTGGCGTCCTGCACAAACATACTCATGACTTTTTGATGGAACTTGAGAATATTCGTTACGACTCATGGAAACGTATTCCCATTTTGGTCGATTGGAATCTAGGAAATTTCTCGGTTGATAATCACGATTCATCGACTCAGCCATTCACTTTGTTTTCACGGTGGGATTACGACTGGTTTCGTGTTGAGTCTCGCCTCCTTGACTTTTACTTCTTGTCGCGCGTTTCGTCGTCAACTGGCGATCAGACTCAGTGGTCGTACTCCCCTCACACTTTGGTTGAACCAGAGTTTGTTGAATTCATCAGCGCCTATCACGAAGTTTTCCCGCTGACCGAATCTGATATTCGCTTCCTTCCCGAGGCCTATCGATTTTTCATTTTGAATTACGTCGTACGTGAAGGGGCGCGATTCTTTCGACCCGATCTCTGCACCAAATTCCGTAGCAACGCCGCTCGGTCATACCTACCCGCGATTGACCGACTCGATCTTACTCCGCTTCTGCGGGCTATTTCGTCATGACGAAATAGCCGAGAGACTCACAGACCAGTCACTCGATGCTGTATTTGCCCCGGTGTTGTTCGTGGTGTTTGTCTGGACACGGCATGGTTCACTAGAGACATGGCCAACGGTTCGCACGCATACGAAGTTGTCGTTCTCGGAAGTAGCAATCTCGACCTCGTCGCCACCGTTGATCGCCTCCCCTCTCCTGGCGAAACAGTTCTCGGAACCAATTACGCAGAACACGCCGGCGGCAAAGGTCTGAATCAAGCAGTCGCCTGCCGCCGTGCTGGGGCCGATGCTGCCTTCATCACCTGTCTCGGAACCGATGCCGCCGGTGAAACTTTGCACCGCCTGATGACTTCAGAAGGAATTGCCGCATATGTCACCGACCATGAAGCCCCCACCGGACGTGCCCTCATTTCTGTCGACGAACAGGGCGAAAATTCAATCGTTGTCATACCCGGAGCAAATGCCGAACTTTCAATCAGCGTGGTTGATGCTCACCGCGATGTCATCAACCGCGCTGGTGTTTTGCTCTGCCAGTTAGAAGTTCCACTCGATGCAGTTGAAGCGGCTCTTGCTATTGCCAAAGTTGGTGGCGCGAAAACGATTCTCAACCCTGCACCCGCAACGCGACTCAAGCGTTCGGTACTTCAACTTTGCGATGTCATCATGCCCAATCAACACGAGGTTGCATTACTCGGAGGTGCCACTTCGCTTCTCGAGGCGGGCGTTTCAATAGTTGTCATCACTCTCGGCGCACGCGGAATAAAGATCGTCACGTCAGAAGGAGAACTGCAAATACCGCCATTCGCGGTGAGAGCCATCGACACAACCGGCGCCGGCGATGCCGCTTGTGGCGCATTAGCGACTGCTCTCGCTCACGGATCTGACATCACAACTGCTGCCCGCCGAGCTTCAGCAGCCGGAGCCTTGGCCGCAACAAAAAAGGGCGCAGTTCCCTCGTTGCCCACTCAACATGAGATTGATGCACTCGTCAATTAATCTGAGTTAGGCAGTTCTCAATCAACGGGCTTGAAAAGCAACCGCTGCCCAACCGCCGATTTCAATTCGATCAATCTCCTGAAGGGGTTTCAACGCTTGCGCCACATGCTCGTAATGCTCTGCTAAAACTCCGCTGATTACCAACA
>JBEDJE010000332.1:0-1209 GCA_041172985.1 Actinomycetota bacterium | reverse complement strand
GTAATTCACCACTGAGTTCAATGAGAGCGGGAGCCAAAATATTGGCCACCACAATGTCTCCTGGAATACCAATCACCGCTAGTGGTTCAGAAGTGACCGCCCAACGATCACTCACTTCGTTAAGTCGCGCATTTTCTTGAGACACTGGTACACATGATGGATTGATATCCATACCGATTGCCCGTGATGCGCCAAGACGCAAAGCACCAATACCCAGCACACCACTGCCGCATCCAACATCAATGAGAACGTCACCGGGTTGCAGATACTTTTCAATTACCAACAAACTGCTCATTGTTGTTGGATGGTCACCCATGCCAAAAGTGCTGGCGGGCTCAATCGGAATCACTATGGCTTGATCGGGTTGTGGCAAAGTTGCAACTGCCTCGGCGACGTCTTGATCGGCGCACCAGATCGGAGCAATCACCATGCGGTGACCGATAACGGTCGGCCGAGCGAATTCCCGCCAAGTATTAGCAACCGCCTCGTTAACGCTCGTCGTAGACCAATCCAATTCAATCGGTAATGAATTCATAGCCCGCTCGACAACTTCAAGGTCATCCCCTAGTGACGTTTGCAAACGAACTACTCCACCCGGGTCCCAATGTTCTTCAATCGCCACAACGCCGAGCGACCACAACAAGTCACTTACAAATTCAACTTCAACGGGCGTCGTACGAACAACTACAGAAAGCGTCATGACGAAATAGCCGAACGTTCAGTCGAGCCGACGAAGTTTTTCTTTATACAATTTCGCACGGGCAACATACGAGGCTGCCCCAAGTTGGATGTCAGCAGCCCGAGCCTTGTCAAGTTTGATCACTGCCGGTGCCCCCACAGCCAAAGCACCGCTAGGAACTTCAAGACCATTCAGCACAACCGAGTTAGCACCAACAACGGCTCCCGATCGAACAATCACGCGATGTAAGACAATGGCGCCATTACCAACAAGAGAACCATCTTCGATGGTGCAACCTTCGAGGTGAACGATGTGGCCGATCACGCAATCGTTACCCACGATTGTCGGAAAGACATGTGTGGTATGCAACACCGATCCATCTTGAATTGAGGTGCGATCGCCAATGATGATGTCGCCATCATCGCCAAGTAATACCGCTCCTGGCCAAATTGAACTCTGGGCCCCGATTTCGACCGAGCCGATAATGACGGCTTCGGGTTGAATGTAGGCATCAGGATGAATCGTTGGGG
>JBEDJE010000331.1:2245-2556 GCA_041172985.1 Actinomycetota bacterium | reverse complement strand
TGCTCGGGACGGGGGCCAACAATTGACAAGTCGCCTTTCAATATGTTGATCACTTGTGGGAGTTCGTCAATGTGAGACAACCTGAGGAATTTGCCGAACTTCGTAATTCGAACATCATTCTTCTTTGTCCATTCGCCAACAGATTGACCAGGAACCATCGATCTAAATTTTAGAATTCGGAATAATTCTTGCCCCTTGCCGACACGTTCCTGACCGAAGAGCAAAGGACCACGGTTGCCAAGAAGATTGCCGAGCAACACGATGGGCGCAGCGATCGCCAACACGACAAGACCGAGAAGAGAAATACTGAT
>JBEDJE010000331.1:0-2218 GCA_041172985.1 Actinomycetota bacterium | reverse complement strand
TCTCGCGGACGTCAAACAGTAGGGCGGTTTCTCCAAGTTCTCGAACTGGAACCTTCCCAACCCAGTCGTTATAGAACGTAAGTTGGGTCCGGACACGGACCCCTCGTGAATGGATTGGCGTAATCAATTCAATAATTTCAGAGTCCCTGACAGCATCGTTATCAAGCACCACAAGTGTGATTTGATCTTCCGCAATGATCGTTGCCAGATCGTGATCTGTGAGTGCTTCAGAAGATGTCAAGTGTCGTGCAACGACGCATGGAACTTCAACATGAAAGGCGATGTCTTTTGTGATGATCTGTGCGTCTTCGGCTGACGAAATGAGAAGCACTCTTTCATTGCCTGCGATAGTCCGGTCGACTTTAGAGTTGACGGTTGAAACAAAACTGAACACAATAAAAAGCGCGGGTATTGAGACCACTATGACGAATCTCGGCAGACTGATTTGGCCGAGGACTATTTGTGAAACTCCAATGAGCACTGCTGCGGTAAGCGCCGCTGCTAAAGATGCCTTTGCGCGACTAGGCCATGTTCGTTGGTCCGGCAGGCCGAAAGAGTATGCGACGACATAGCAAAGAAATGAATAGGCGATGATCCAGGTGAAGCGATTGGATGACGTGAGGTCGTATTCGCCGAAGTAAGCGGCATGAATCTTCCCGATGACCAGGATTGTCGCCAAAATCACGCCGAACAACCCCACCCGAATCGCGGTCTTTAACAATTTCACACTGTCATTCTTGCGTATTTGGCGCTTCTAACTTCGCCATCTATAGAGAATGTTCCGAAACTAATGAGACACCAATTAAATAGTATGAGTTCAAGGCAATTTAACGTTTGCTCCGCATGAGTCGCGCAATGCTTCTGCAAAGCTTGGGTCGCCAGTAACTACTAGGACTTCCTTGCCCTCAACAAAAGCACAGATTCCTTCAACATCGTCGCTGTAGGCCCCATAAGACCAGTTCCATGGGTCGCCACTCCAAAAGTAAGGGTGCCAAAAATTGATCAGGCGATCAGTCCCAGGATCAGCAACTCTGGCGAATACCACTTGCGGGTCGTCCCAATAAGACACGGCCAATTTCAAGCCGTAACCAGTCGGTGCCACCCAGTTATCACTCTTGCCGAAAAAACCGCGCGATTCAGGGAGAAGAAAACTGCCCGCTGCAAGTGATATTGCGACGAACGCCCCGGCAGCAGTTATTCGGTGTGTGTGTTCAAACAATGATTTCGTAGGCGGTGCCCGATGGTATTTATCAATCACCGCGTAGATCAGAGCACCTATGCAGGCGATGATGGCGAGAATCAAAATAAAGAGTCCGATGTAAGCGAACTTTGCGCCGTAATAGCCATAGCCGACTTGGCCAGCACTTTCTCGTAGATTGCGAGCGACAATTTGGAATCCAGCGGTACAAGCACCGGAAATAAAGAGTATAAATCCGACGGTACGTAGTCTTCCTCGAATGAGGCTTATGGCTAATCCGATCAGCGCCAATGGAATCCAAGGTGAATCTGACAGGTAGGTAATTGAGCCGTCTAAAAGTAGTCGGGATTTCAGTTGATCTTTAACTTGCGGTAGAGCTCGAACAGTCAGGCCGGCTACCAAGAGTATGGCCACAGTGATTTGAACTGGGTGCGAACGCAACTTTTTAACGAGCGGGGGGACCGATAACACAGCGAGAGCAAAAAGTGGGTAAATCGCTGCTACTTGATACACGGCAAACGAAAGAACAGAAATAGCCATGAGCAAGCTCGCCTTGATCATGAATGACGAAGGGGTCACGATAACGGCGACCATTGCAGCGCAGAGAGACATTGCGGCTACCGCAGAAGAAAATCCTGAACGAAACATCTCATTCATCACCCATGGCATCGTGATTGAAAACAGTCCCACCAAAACGAATACCGCCAGGTGTAATACTGAAACTTGATGCCGGAGAAGATCTCCCTTCTTCTCGGTGAGGGCTACGACAGCCGCGATAACGCTTGCTGAAATCAAAATGCCGAAAAAGGCATAAATGGCCGCGACCGAATACTGATCGTTGAATTGAAAGAGTCCGGTAGAGCCGAGTCCATCTGAAACAAGGGAGGACAGCGAGGCCCCCAAGTCGCCTTGACTTGAGAAATTGCTCAAGCTTGTAAATCCAGAAGTAACACGAATTCTTTGCACATGGAGGAAGAAATTGCGACCGTCACCACTGGCAGTAGTAACAATATAAGAAAC
>JBEDJE010000330.1:0-2826 GCA_041172985.1 Actinomycetota bacterium | reverse complement strand
AAGAGATCGCGAACTGCCGCAGAGTTGCGCTCGCCACGTGGTGTGCCGGCGTCATCTTTGAGACGTACCGACATGTCATGCAGCAACTTGGCCACAATGCCTTTGGTGACTGCGTCAACAGCATCTTGTTGCTCGGGTGTCAACGATGACAATTTCTTGCTTTGCCGGTCAATTTCTGCGGCGCGCACTGCTTCGGCACGTTCGTGCAATTGCGCAACCAACGGTGCTGCTTGACGAGCTGTCGTTTCCATATTGAAACGCTCGATCTCTTGCACGATGATGTCCCGAACTGCCAGAGCCTCAGTTGCACGCTGCGCTTGACCTCGTGCGGCCCAATCACGCAAATTATCGAGATCGAGCAAAGTCACCCCATCAATGTTGGCGACATCAGAATCAACATCGCGTGGCACTGCAATATCAACAATAAACAAAGGACGATCGGGACGCTGCAGCATCGCGTTCTTGACCATGTCTGCATCGATAACAGTTGAACCAGCACCAGTGCAAGTGACGACAACATCAGCCTCGACGAGTGATTCAGCCAAACGATAGAACTCGGTCACCGAACCAGAAACACGATCGGCAAGAGCTTGTGCTTTCGCGATTGTTCGGTTGGTGACGAGAACTTGACCAACACCAGAATCGGCTAGTGCAACAGTGACGCCTTCACCCATGTCGCCAGCACCAACAACAAGAACGGTCATTCCGTCGATGGCACCAAGACTTTCGCGCGCCATGTCAACAGCAGCATGGCTGACACTTGCCGTGTGACGTCCGATAGACGTTTCGGTCCGAGCGCGCTTACCAGTTTCGATCGCGTGGCGGAATAAGAGATTCAAAGTTGAAAGCGCGCCACCTTCACGTTGTGAACGTTCCCAGGCGATACGTACTTGACCAAGAATTTCACTTTCACCAAGCACTGCCGAATCAAGACCAGAGGCGACTTCAAAAAGATGGCTGATGGCAGCATCGTCATGCTGGCTGTACACGTGCGGAATCAATTCGTCGGCCGAGAAGCCGCCCAGATCGCAAAAGAAATCGCGCAAGTCGCCGTAGGCGCCATGGAACTTTTCTGCGACTGCATACACCTCGGTGCGGTTGCATGTCGACAACACCACGACTTCGCGAATGTTGGGTCGTGACATTAGGCCATGCACGGTCTTGGCAATTGCGGCGTCGGCAATAGTGACCCGCTCAAGAAGGGCGAGGGGCCCGGTACGGTGATTCACCCCGAATACGACGATCGACACGGTTATTACCTTATTCCCTAAGACCTTTTGAGGTACCTACGCGCACAGAATCTTGGTCGACTTCTTGACTACGCCGAAGCGCTCTTGGATGAAACAATCGCGGCCTGGCGAGTCTGACGTTGCTGCTCGTGATAGCTCAAAATTTGTAATTCGAGGGCTAAATCGACCGTTCGGACGTGAATTCCGAAGGGAAGAGTCAAAACAACGGGCGAAAAGTTCAAAACACTCGTGATTCCGGCTTTCACCAGACGTTCGGCGGCGTCTTGAGCAGCATCGGCCGGAACCGCCACAACCCCGATCGCTACCTGACGCGACGCGACGACCTGTGGAAGTTCGTCGATGTGGCGTACCCGTACCCCGCCCACGACTCCGCCAATCTTGGCTGGGTCGATATCAACCACTCCGGCCACGGGGAATCCCTTTTGCCCAAACCCGCCATAGCCCGACAAAGCTTGACCCAAATTGCCGGCGCCCACGATAACGACAGGCCATTCATGATTCAGACCAAGTTCTCGTTCAATCTGGAAGACCAAATAGCGCACTTCGTATCCGATACCACGAGTTCCGTAGCTTCCGAGATAACTCAAATCTTTGCGAACTTTTGCCGCGTTGACTGCCGCGAGTTCGGCAAGTTGTTCAGAGGAAATTCCCGTTGTTTCTTTTTCGACGAGATCGTGAAGTATCCGCAGATAAATCGGCAATCTTGCGACAGTGGCATCAGGAATTCGGCGTCGGGGGCGTTCGGCCATACCGAAAACGCTACGCGTCACCACGACAGAAGACGAATTCTCATCACGTAAACCTGTTGATAAGCGATGGTCATCGGTCACCGCTGTCATCAAGGTTCGCACGACGCCCACCTGCTCTAACCTCAGATTGTGACCCTGAATGCTGCTCTCGCTGCCGCCGCAACATTGGTCGCCTTGGCATTCAGCATTTCAACTTTTGATCGCTGGTTACGTCGGCGACGACCACATGATGGTGCGTGGAGTTTTTCACTTCTCCTGTTCGCTCTCGGATCTGTTGCGCTGTGGTGGGCCGAGGCACGCGGTTGGAGCCTTGCTTCATTCCGAGTTTTTTTCTTAGCAGGCGCAGTGCTCAACGTTCCGTGGTTAGCACTCGGAACGGTCTATCTGTTGTTCGGTCATCGAGTCGGACACATCACGAAACTATGGCTCATCGGATTATCTGGTGCAGCTGTCGGAGTCGTCCTCATTGCTCCAACAAAATCTCGTGATCTTGGTCAATTGGCAATGCCACAAGGAAGTGAACTCTTCGGAGTTGCACCACGTGTCTTTGCCGCAGTCGGATCTGGCGTCGCGGCACTGGTGATCATCGGCGGCGCGGTGTGGTCAATCATTCGTGTCATCCGTGGTCGTATTCCTGCAGTCGGCGAAGCACAGCGACACATCACCAGTTCTCGACGACATGCCGCCAGTAATTCACTGATTGCAATCGGAACCGTGGTGTTGTCGGGGAGCGGAACATTGGCCGGTCGCATGGGCGAAGACCGAGCGTTCGCCATCACATTGCTCGTCGGAGTCGTGGTGCTCTTTAGCGGTTTCTTAATTGCTTC